>NZ_AZFH01000013.1:0-22617 GCF_001435735.1 Ligilactobacillus equi DSM 15833 = JCM 10991 | reverse complement strand
GAAATACTACACAAACATGTCATGATTGTGGCTTTGTTATGGGTAAAAATGGGACTGACAAATTAACTCTCAAAGATAGAGAGTGGGACTGTCCTAATTGTCATACACACCACATTAGAGATTGGAATGCCAGTAAGAATATTCTAGCCAAAGGATTAGAAAAATTAGCTAAAGAAAAAGCCTAGTATATCAAACTAGGCTCAAGTCCGTGGGCAACTGGCGGACTATAAAGGCATTGGTAATTAGGTGTAAGACGTACTGGCTATGCTGGTATGCAGTCTGTATCTATGCAACTTGTGACAGAGAACGTAAGGTTCAACCTTACAAGCCCCTCTCTTTAGAGAGGGGTAGTTGACTAAAAATAGTGGAACTCCCATCTTATCGATGAAAATTTCCACTATTTCGTAATAATTTAATTATTTCCTTTCCGCCGTTTCATTGCCGGGAATAAGAAACTTAATGCCCCCAATAATGCAGCCATGACTCCCATCCAGACACTTGTCTTTTCCTCACCTGTCTGTGGTAATTGTTTGGCAACACTAACCTTTGAAGTTTGTACCTTAACTGAAGAAGATTGCCCCTCAGTTTCTTGTAAAGTGACTTTAGTCTTTGAATTAGGTAAAATAATAGTATTATTGCCAACCTTAATCTCTGATGTTATATCACCAGCATTAGAAATAGCTACTGTATTATTCTTACCATTGGCAGCAGTATTCACATCCGAGATATTAGCATCTACATTTGTAACATTACCTTCACCTGCATTAACCGTATCATTTATCGCACTTGAGCTAGCATCGTCTTTTGGTGTTACAACTGGTTTATCAGCAAACCAGATGCTCTTCAATGGGTAGATAGCTATATCCGCAACTACCGGATCTCCTTCAACCATCAAACTAGCTCCCAAGCTATCAGCATCAGGGAAAATTTGGTTAGCTCCAAGAACAGTATCACCTTTAGTAAAGACTTCAACACTAGCCTTATCCACATAAATATGAAGGTCCACACTACCATCAGCATTCTTAGTTACCTTGTTTTGGATGTTGGGTTCTGTAAACTTAGCATTAATTTGCTTACCTGACTTGCTCCGGTCAATTGACATTGTTTCTTCTTCTAAGTCATAGACAATGCTCGTTCCTTGTGTAGCAGAGGTCAGAACATTAAATCCTAACTTCTTCGTACCTACCGCAGGTACAAAGTGTGCCACAATTTCGTAAGTGTCACCTTGGAAATCTTTTAATAAATCGTTGTCTTCACCTACAGTTACGTTCTTGAATGTCATAGCATGTTCTACATCACGTAAGTCTTGATAAGCTGTAATTGGTGTTTGAGTAAGAACGTACTTGTCGCCTTCCTTAGTCAAGCCAAGCTTCAAGTTCAAATTGTAAGTCCCATTAAACTTTTGACCTACAGTTGCCGCCACATCATTACAGTAATCCCAGTTATTCATCCAATTAGATTCAATAATTTCTGGTAATGTTGGGTTAGCCTCAGTTCCGAAATCTTGGACAAAGTATGTCATCGCAGCATAAGAATCTTTTCCGAAGTTCATAATTCCATCGGTCTTTTCATAAACCTTATCAGGTAAGAAGTACCAATTACCATCAACTTGTTTGAAATCGCCAACCTTGTAGTAACGACCACCACGAGATAAGACCCACTTAACCCCGTTATCTGTTTGAATTGGGTAAAGGTCTGGGCATTCTGTTTCGATACCACTGTAAACCGACTCTGATTTCCAGTTTTGTAAATCAGAAGATGAGTAAATCCGTAAAGGACCACCAGCAACGACCATGAACCATTGATTATTCCAACGGAAAACCTTAGGATCACGGAAAGCTGCATTGTGCAAAGGATCATCGTTAGCATAATCTAGCACAGGATCTGCTAACTTATTCCAAGTCTTCCCCTCATCCTTACTGTAGGCTAATTCAATTCTTTGACCACCGCCATCAGCTGTAACCAAAGCTACCAAGCCACCTTTTCCTTGATCAAAAAGCCCGGTTGTATTGTTGACATCAGCTACAATGGAACCTGAGAACATTGCCCTGTTAGCATCAGGATAAAGGGCGATTGGTTCTTCCTTCCAGTGAATCAAATCTGTACTGGTTGCGTGGCCCCAGTGCATTGGTCCCCAGGAAGTATCATCATAGAATTGGTAGAAGAAATGATACGTTCCGTTATAGTAAACCAAACCATTGGGATCATTGGACCAACCATCTTTAACCGAGTAGTGGAATTGGTCACGGTATGGTTCGTGATAGTAAATTTCAGCTTTTTGTCGACGGTGAACATTTACATGATAACTAGCTTGAATAGGAGTTCCATCGGCACCTAAAACTGTGCTAACCACAGTAATATAATTAGCCCCAACGGAAACAGGAATATTCTTTAAATCGGTGTAGGCATTACCTTCTTGATCATAAGCCACCACTTGGACATTAGGCACGTTAGCTAAAACTTCAAGGTTCACAGTCTTAGTTGCATTGTCTACATATTGAATATAGTTAGTTTCATCAGTAAAGAACTGCCCCTTGACTTCCGCCTGACCTTCATTAGAAACTACCGTAATGTCTTTCAAGAATGGATTGAAATCAGGAGTCAATTCTTGATAGCGAACATTGCTGTAGGTTACGTCCCCATTCCAAGTCAATAAACCAAAGTTCCCAGAACGCTTGTAAGCAGGTTGGCCCTTATCATCCTTTTGAACGACATAGTCTCCGGCACTACCAATTAGCTCATCGTTAATGTAGTACTCGATATTCTTGCCATAAGCAACAACTTTTAAGTTATAGTGACCATCTTCAGTTGGCTTATAGCTTTTAGGTGCTAATAATTCATAACCTTGACCATTAACCATTCGCCAGAATTTAGCAATATGGGAAGCAGCTTCCATATTAACAATATAAAAGTCAAGGTTCTGATCACTCTTATCAGCCCGAAAAACTAAGGATGCTGCCCCACCATTTTGATTGAACTTGACATCTGCTGTGTAAACAAAATCACTTCCTTGTTGATCAGAAAAAGCATAACTGTCACCTTTGTCAACAGAGTCAGCATGTAAGTCATTACCCTCTTTAGTTAATGTTCCTGTAGCAGGATCAGCTACTTGAAAGTCATTAATTTGGTGGATTTCACCATTACTTTCAGGAGTAACTACCTCTTTATTAATATCTTACTGTGTTTTAGCACTCGCTTGATTAGTATCTGTAGTTGAAGTTCCCGTAACCTGTTCTTTATCAGCAGTTTTTTCACTCACTGAGGTATCGGCTACTTGTTTCTCACTACCAGACACTACACTTGCTGAATCATCGGCAACTTGTACACTACTATCATTTTGACTAGCTTGAGTAGTGGTTTCAGAGTTTGTTGACGTAACCTCATCAGCTTGAATACGCATACCAGTACCAGCTCCGATTAGATCAGCTGTCACTAGGGCGGCTACTGAATAACTATAAACTAAATGATTTCTTGACTTCATATAAACTTCTCCTTTTTAATTTCGGGAAAACGCCTTCTTAATTTGATTAAAGTTGCTATTTTAGATTTTTAATTTCTAATTTTGACCAATCAAGTATTAATTATGACAATAATAACTTGAATAGTCGTTAGTTTTGTCACACTAGTTATTTCTCATTTTTTACATAAGTCAAGAAACATAGCCTATATTTCCTACCTTTTTAGAATTAAAAATTCAAACAACTACTTAAATTTGCAACCGCTTTTTTATGCTATAATAACTAGAGAAAACGAAAGGAGCTTTTGCGATGGAAAATTACGTTTGGACCAAAGATTCACTTAATTATGAAAATGCTGATCATGAAGTAATTGCCCACATTGGTTACTCCATGATTAACGATGACCATACCTATGTCATCGAACATACCTGGGTTTCCGAAAATATGCGTGGCAGTGGCTTAGCCGGGAAAATTACCAGTTACTTTCTAGACGAAGTTGCTAAACAAGACAAAGACGTCCTCCCCCTTTGTCCCTACACCCAAAAATACTTTAACCGTCACCCAGAATTAAGTAACTTATTACATCAAAATTAAGCGAGGTTATAAACATGAATCAAAATGAATTAAAGAAGTTAGTCGGCCAAAAATCTGTTGAATGGATTAATGATGGCATGGTTGTTGGTTTAGGTACGGGTTCCACCGTTAAACACATGGTTGATGCTCTAGGGGCTCGAATTAAAAATGAAGGCTTAAATATTGTGGGGGTTACTACCTCAAACGTAACTGCCAAACAAGCCACTGAATTAGGCATCCCCTTGAAGTCCGTTGACGAAGTTGACCACATCGACTTGACGATTGATGGTGCAGATGAAATTTCGGCTGATTTCCAAGGTATTAAGGGGGGCGGAGCCGCTCTCCTCTTTGAAAAAATTGTAGCTACCTACTCCAAGAAAAATATGTGGATTGTCGATGAAAGCAAAATGGTCGACAAATTAGGGGCCTTTCCCCTACCTGTGGAAGTTATTCCTTACGGGAGCCAAAAACTCTTTGAAATTTTCGAAGCTAAAGGTTTCAAACCTACTTTCCGTAAAAATGACCAAGGTGGCTTACTTTTAACGGATTCTGAAAATTACATTATTGATTTACATCTCGACCAAATTGATCACCCACATGAATTAGCAGACTTTTTAATTAAACAAGTCGGGGTCGTTGAACACGGCCTTTTCTTAGACCGCGTTAATACTGTAATCGTCGGTCGCCAAGATGGTCCTGAAGTATTAGAAGCACGTTAATTATCCTTGCACTTTTTTGATAAGAAGATTAAAATAAACTTGTTAATTTTATTAAGGAGTTGATTTTCTTGACTAAAGAAATCAGTTTAAACCAATTAAAAGACTTCCAAGCACAATTGGAAGCCCGTCCTGAACACAGTGTTGTTGAACGCGCTGTAACTAAGAACGGAATTTTCAAATCCGCGGCAGACTACCGCGCCGAAGTTAACATGGATCCTGTCTTCTCCATTGACTTAGATACAGGTGATGTTGCTAACCAAAAACAATCTGGTCGTTGCTGGATGTTTGCGGCCTTAAACACCATGCGCCACCAAATGAAAGACAATTTCCGGGTAGCTAAGGACTTTGAATTATCACAAAGTTATACTTTCTTCTGGGACAAGTTGGAAAAATCTAATTACTTCTACGAAAATGTTTTGAAAACTGCTGACTTGCCAACATCTGACCGCAAGGTAGCCTGGCTCATGACCACCCCACAACAAGATGGTGGGCAATGGGACATGTTCATGGCCATCGTAGAAAAATACGGGGTTGTGCCTAAGTCTGTCATGCCAGAATCTTTCTCTTCTTCAGCTTCTCGCGAATTTAACGCTACTTTAAACCTTAAATTACGTAAAGATGCTGTAGAATTGCGTGAATTAGTGGCTACAGGGACTTCTGAAGCTGACATTCAAGCCCGGAAGGAAAAGATGTTGGCTGAAGTTTACCGGATGGCAGCTTATTCCTTCGGTGAACCACCTACTAAGTTTGACTTCGAATACCGTGACACTGATAACAACTATCACTTAGATCGCGATTTAACTCCACAAGAGTTCTTCAAGAAGTATGTGGGTTGGAACCTGGATGACTATGTCTCCATCATTAATGCGCCAACAGCCGACAAGCCTTACAACCACATGTACACCGTCGAAATGTTAGGAAACGTGGTTAATGGTCGTCCTGTCCGTCACTTGAACGTCGACATGGATACATTCCGCAAGATTTCTATCGCCCAACTCAAGGCCGGTGAAAGTGTTTGGTTCGGTTCTGATGTTGGTCAAGAATCTGACCGTCAAAAAGGAATTTTAGACACTAACCTTTACCACAAAGATGAACTTTTCGGTGTTGACTTATCTATGTCCAAGGCTGAACGTCTTGACTACGCACAAAGTTTGATGACCCACGCCATGGTTTTAACAGGGGTCGACTTAGTTGATGACAAGCCAACCAAGTGGAAGGTCGAAAACTCCTGGGGTGATAAAGTTGGTAACAACGGTTTCTTCGTTATGAGTGATGACTGGATGGAAGAATTCTGTTACCAAGTCGTAGTTAACAAGAAGTACCTACCTCAAGAACTCCAAGAAGTTTTAAAAGAAGAACCAAAGGTCTTAGCCCCTTGGGACCCAATGGGAGCCTTAGCCTAGGTATAGTAAAAACTGGAAGCCATTCGTGGTTTCCAGTTTTTTTACTAAATTAGATAGTACTAAAAAGGCGCTACCAACTCAATAGAGAGAGTAGCGCCTAGCACTTAATTAGTCCTCAAGTAAAAACTCAAGTAATTTCTTAAGTACTTTTTTGATTGTTCCAACTGAAACAATTACGAGAAAAAGAAAAAGTACACAGGAGTTTCCTCCCATTCTAAAGACGTGGGGTATTCGACTAAACATACCAGAAAATTAGACTTATCCTAAAACTATTTTTTGGCGTATTGCCAAAGTACAGTCATCCAAGTCATACAGCAGTGGTTGACCATTTTCGACTTCCAGACCATCAATATCTTGATCACTAATCTCCTCTAGATACTTAATCAAAGCCCGTAAACTGCTCCCGTGAGCCACTACTAACTGATTTTTTCCTTGCAAGAGTCGGGGGGCAATTTGGTCTTGCCAGTATGGTAAGAGGCGCTTTTGACACTGGGCCAAACTTTCCGCTAAAGGACGACTGGTCCAAGGTACTAAGTCATATCGTCGGTCCGTATCAGGCTGACTAAGCTTAGGTGGGATACTGTCAAAAGACCGACGCCATAAAGCCACCTGCTTAGCTCCGTATTGCTGTTTCGTCGCCTCTTTGTTAAGGCCACGCAAGGCACCATAATGCCGTTCATTTAGACGCCAGCTCTTATAAATCGGAGTGGCTAGCTGGCCAATTTCTTCCGCAACTAGATTGGCGGTCACAATTGCGCGACTCAATACCGAGGTATGAATCGCCATAAATTGGAGGCCGGTCTGTTGTAAAAGTTGCCCCGCTTGGCGGGCTTGTTGACGCCCTAAGTCAGTTAGAGGCACATCACTCCAACCTGTGTAAACATTATCTTGGTTGGCAATACTTTGACCATGTCTGATTAAAACTAGCTTAACCATCTTCGTTTCCTTCCATCCTGCTTATTTCCTCTAATATTACCAAAAATTAGGCGAAGCGACAAATTTTAGAGAATACGCCCGGCAAATGACGGATAAAAGCCATGATTTAAAGTTGTAATTTCCACATTGTGACCGGGTTGTGGAGCTTGAACATATTTTTGATTTCCCAGATATAGGGCTACATGGTAGGAGGCCAGCGGTGCTCCCCAAAAGAGTAAATCTCCTGGTTGAGCTTGGTTTACGGGAATTCTTTGACTGCATTGTTCTTGCCACACGGTATAGTGCGGCAAGGTCTTCCCAATCGCCGCATAGGCTAACATAGTCAAACCTGAACAGTCCATCCCACTCAAACTAGCCCCTCCCCAAACATAAGGCACTTGTTTGTCCACAAAACTTAGTGCTTGATTAATGACAATTTGCCGGTCATGACTCACACTATCAAGTTGATCAAGGTCAATTTTCAAATTTCTCTTGGATTGGGGAAAATCATGACTCACTGAACTTTGAGGAATTTTGGTCTTTAGTGGGCCATACTGAATTTGGGCATTCCAAACATCTGATTTACTATTACTATCAATGACACCTCCTAATTCAAAATCAGTGGGCAAGTTTAACTTTTGTGTCATTCCACCAAAAGTTAAAGCTAATAAGGTTAGCGGTAACATCAATTTCATCATTATCAACTCCTCGTAAAAAATACCCCCTATTATATAAATACGCAAAAAATCTTATTTTTTACTTTTTTTAAAGAAATTTTTCTTTTTCCTACCAAAAAGCCATGGCTTTTTAAAGTCAGACAAGTGTATAATACTGATAGTTATAATTTTATGATAAGGGGTTACATATGAGTAATAATGATTCACGGTACGACTCATACACACCGCATTCGATGGCACATTATCGCAATGATAATGAAATAACTGTTGAAACACCGATGCGGCGACGCAAAGAGTCAGAAGCTACTGATCACCGCATACGACGACATAAAGGGCCAACACCACCCAATAAAAACAATCACAAGAGAAAAAAAATCTTCCGTATCCTATTAACGCTTGTCTTAGTCATTTTCTACGCTGCCGGAATTTATCTCTATCATGCGATTAGTGATGTTCAAAATACCTTAGATAACACTTTTACAGCCACGAATTTAAAAAAATTACGTAATGTTTCTGCTGTTTTGAAACAAGGAAAACCGATTTCCATCTTACTTTTAGGAACAGATACCGGGGACTTAGGACGAACTGATAAGGGTCGAACTGATACCATGATGATTGCCACAATCAATCCGCAAAGTAAACGAGTTACCTTGACCAGTATTCCCCGAGATTTAAAGGTCAAAATTGACGATTCGGGTGAACCTTACAGCAAAATCAACTCTGCTTACACCTTCTCAGGGGTTTCTGGGGCTGTCGATACGGTTCAAGACACTCTCCACATTCCAATTGACTACTACATTTTAGTCAATATGGGGGGATTGAAGAAACTAGTTAATGCTGTTGGTGGCGTAACCATCACACCACTGTTAACTTTTAAATACGAAGATGCTGATGTAGTCGAAGGTAAAACCGTTCACATGAACGGGAAACAAGCTCTATCTTATGCCCGCATGCGTTATGATGATCCTCGTGGAGATTATGGGCGTCAAGATCGACAACGGCAGGTAATTCGTGCAATTGTTAAGAAAGGGACCAAATTAACTACTCTTTCTACTCAATATGATGATATTTTAGAAACTATGGAAAAGAACATGCAGACCGACTTAAGTTATGATGACATCTTAACCTTAATTTCTAAATATAAGAGTGCTGCCGGTGAAATTAAATCCTATACTCTTCATGGTCAAGATACTTATTTAGGTGGCGTCTCCTATCAAGTTGCCACTGCCCAAGAAAAAGAACGAATTTCAAAATTAATTCGCAAAGAATTAGGTTTAAAGCCATCTAAAAAGTCATTTAGAGATGAAAGTTATAGTTCTTATAATAGTGACAACTATGGCTATGACAATAGTTATGATTACGGCTACGGTTATTAGTCCAAAAATCCCTCCAGCACTTGCTGGAGGGATTTTTTCTTTTAAAAAAATAAGCAGCCAAAAACAGACTGCTTACCCTACTTAATTGAAATAACTTAAATCAACTAACATAGTGGCATAGGATAACCCCGCCCCAAAACCAACTAACAATGCCTTCTGTGGTCGCTTACCCTTAGCAAGTTCCTGGTTAAGGGCTAAAGGAATCCCCGCTGCTGAGGTATTACCAGCTGTTTGTACATTGATTGCAAACTTTTCTAGCGGAATACCAAGCCCTTGGGAAAGTTTTTCAATAATCCGTAAATTAGCTTGATGAGGTACCACCATATCAATTTCATCTGCTTGTAAATTATGTTCTTGCATAAACTCCTTGATGTGGGCCAAAACTGTAGTAGTCGCAAATTCAAAGACCGCCCGACCATTTTGGTAGAAGGCATCCATCACCGGGTAATTGTCTCCCGTAACTTGACTTAAAGGTTGGACCCGCCCGCTGTGGATAACATCTTTATCCCCTTGAGTACAGAGTTTTTCACCGTGAAAGATTTCCTCTGCGGGATTATCTGTCGTGGTTAAAAGCGCCCCAGCAGCTCCATCACCAAAAAAGACGGCTGACGTTCGATCCTTAAAATCCATGGTTTTCGACATCGTTTCCGCAGCGATAACTATGGCATTTTGGTAAGCTCCTGAACGGAGGAATTTTTCAGCAGTACTTAAAGCAAAAACAAAGCCGGAACAAGCCGTGGAAATATCATAAGCAAAAGCCTTAATTGCCCCAATATTACCTTGAACAATGGCAGCGGTGGCTGGCGTTAAGGCATCTGGTGAGATAGTCGCTACGATAATTAAATCAATTTCCGTAGCTTCCATACCCGTTTGTGCTAATAGTTTTCGTGCGACTTGCGTGCCTAAATCAGACGTATTCTCGTCGATGGCATAATGTCTTTCTTTAATTCCTGTGTGAGATTGAATCCATTCATCTGACGTATCAATGAACTGGCTCAATTCATCGTTTGTGACGACCCTTTCTGGTTGATAACCAGCCATAGCGGCTAGCTTCACATACTTGGTCATACAAGCACCTCTTTTCTTATCTGCTTTTATTTTAACAAGCTTAGAGATTTTTAGCTAGAAAATTACTCTGATTTTGGCAAAGAAAAAAGCCAAGGTCACTACCTTGACTTCATGTTATGCGGGTAAATGGATTCGAACCATCACGGGTGATACCACCCACCAGATCCTTAGTCTGACGCGTCTGCCAATTCCGCCATACCCGCGACAACAAAATAAATTATAGCAAGCTTTCAATTTTTTGGCAAGCCCTTTTACTAAAAAAATTTGCTTTTTAATAAATTTATTTTGTTTGACGGAAAAACCACTAATCTTCAAGCATAAGTCGCCCCCCACAACGTGAACAACGGTAACGTTCAATGTTCATTCGTCGCTTACGAGGGTATGCTTGCTTGCATGTTTGACAAACATAATTGTATTTGTAATTCGATGGCTCTAAACGTGGCACATAACGACTCCCATCAACTTTAAGCAAAAGTAATTTACTGCATCTTGGTGCCGGTAACCTCGACCATACAAATGGAGGTGGTAGTGGCAAAGTTCATGCTTGATAATTTTTTCAACCAGACGGTTAGTGTCCGATCATCCACGAGGTTTCACCATAGTTAACTGGATGCGTTGGCGTTTCAAGTCGACACTTTGCACCCAAACTTGCACAATATCACCTACGGCTACCACTTGGCGCGGATTATTGATGAACTTGGTGGTCATTTGAGATATGTGGACTAAACCGTCTTGCTTAACTCCGATATCTACAAAGGCGCCAAAATCAACCACATTTCGCACCGTTCCTTGTAGTTCCATGCCTTCCTTTAAATCTTCCATGGTTAAGACATCCGTCCGTAAAAGTGGGGCCTCAAACTGATCGCGCAAATCACGCCCAGGTTTTTCAAAAGATTGGATAATATCTTGAACGGTTTCTACCCCGCTTTGGAAACTTTGGGCTAATTCCGCTAGATTTTGGTGGGCAAAGGCTGCTGAAATTTTATCTGTTCCTAAATCCGCCTTAGTCAAGCCAGCCCAGTCTAGTAGTTTTTGCGCCAGTACATAGCTTTCAGGGTGAATATCCGTATTGTCAAAAACGTCGGCTCCATCGACAATCCGCAAGAAACCTGCAGCTTGCTCGAAAGCTTTTGGACCCAAGCGAGCCACCTTTTTCAATTGATTACGTTTTTGGTAAGACCCATTTTCATTGCGGTAATTAACAATATTTTGGGCGATAGTCGAATTTAATCCTGATACGTGGGTCAAGAGTGCCACACTCGCTGTATTTAGGTTGACCCCGACTTGGTTAACCCCGGTTTCGATTACGGCATCAAGTTTCTCCGTTAATTGTTTTTGGGGCAAATCGTGTTGATATTGCCCTACCCCAATAGATTGAGGATCAATCTTAATTAATTCCGCTAGTGGATCTTGAAGCCGCCGCGCAATACTAATGGCAGAGCGTTCTTCGACTTGAAGGTCACCAAATTCCTGCCGCGCTTCTTCACTAGCCGAATAGACGGAAGCACCGGCTTCGTTAACAATCACATAGGCACAGCCAAGCTGATTTTGACTGATTAAGTCCGCTACGAATTGTTGCGATTCCCGGCTAGCCGTTCCGTTACCAATCGCCACAATTTCAACTCCATAATTTTGAATTAAGCTAAGTAATTTTTCCTTAGCCATTTGGTGCGCTTGTTCCCCCTTAGCGTGAGGATAAATCACGGCCTTAGCTAAAAACTTCCCTGTCGCATCCACGACCGCAAGCTTACAGCCCGTACGCAAGCCAGGGTCAAAGCCCAAGACTACCTTGCCCTTGAGAGGGGTTTGCATCAAGAGGTGGTAGAGATTTTCCCCGAAGATATCAATGGCTTCTTGACTGGCTTTTTGGGTCAATTCAGCACGAACTTCTCTTTCAATCGCGGGTTTCACACTCTTTTTATAAGCTTGAGTATAAGCAGCCTCTAAGTTTACACTACTTTCTTTACTATCTTTAGCTAAGTGAAGCGTTTGGCCCAGGTATCTTAAGACAAAGTCATCATTCAGACTAATCTTCACCCGTAAAATCCCTTGCTTTTCACCGCGATTAAGCGCTAGGACTTGGTGACCAGAAAGCTTGTTTAAACTTTGACTAAAGTCGTAGTAGCCTTGGTAGACCTCTTTTTCATCTTCGGCCTTGAGCTTTCGCTTACTTTCCATGACCCCGGTTTTGTGCATATTTTTTCGTAGCCAACTTCTGAGTGCAGCACTTTCAGAAATTTGTTCGGCCACAATTTCCTTAGCTCCCGTAATCACTGCGGCAGCAGAAAGTTGACTGCTTGCGCTAAGCTGAGCCACCAGGTGGTCAAATTGAGCATCGTCAGCCTGTTGAATTATTAAATCCGCTAATGGTTGTAGTCCGGCTTGACGAGCTTTTTGCGCCTTCGTTTGACGTTTTTGCTTGTAAGGTAAGTACAAATCTTCGACTTCTTGGAGACTTTCTGCACGGTTAATCGCCTTTTCTAAATTAGGCGTCAATTTCTTTTCTTCCGCAATTTTTTTAATAACGGCAGCTTTTCTCTGCGCTAATTGGCTTTGCTTTTGATAACTAGCTTGAATTTGACGAATTTGAACTTCATCTAAGGACCCAGTAACTTCCTTCCGATAGCGGGCGATAAAAGGAACTGTTGCACCTTCATTTAGTAAGTCAATCACCACTTTAACTCTTTTAGGTGCTAAATTTTCTAATTGTGCGGTTTTTCTGATTAATTGTTCTTCCATGTAAAAAATCCCTCATTTCTGATACTTTCTAGTTTACCATTAGTCGGTCAAACAGTTACAATAAAAATTGAGAAATTTTAGAAAGGAGTTTTTTGTGTGCAGCCCCTCCAAGTTCTAGAAAAATATTACGGTTACGATTCCTTTCGGCCCGGCCAAGCCGAAATTATCGACCGCGTCTTACAAGGTCAAAACACCTTAGCCATTATGCCTACCGGTGGGGGCAAATCGCTTTGTTACCAAATTCCCGCCCTCATCTTACCTGGTTTAACCTTAGTTGTGTCACCGTTAATTTCTTTGATGAAAGATCAGGTCGACACTCTCCTACAAAACGGGATTGAAGCCGCCTACCTCAATAGTTCTTTAACTGGTCCAGAAGCTAGTGATGTCTATCGGCGTTTAGAAAATGGTCAAATTAAGCTTCTTTACGTAGCTCCTGAACGTTTTGATTCTAATTACTTTTGGGACACACTTAATCGCTTAAACATCTCTTTAATCGCGATTGATGAAGCCCACTGCATTTCCCAATGGGGCCATGATTTTCGCCCCCAATACCTACAACTAAGTCAAACCTTAGGAAATCTAGTCAACCAGCCTCCAATTATAGCCTTAACGGCCACCGCGACACCGGCAGTAGCTCAAGATATCTGCCAACGCCTAGCCATTAAATCACAAAATCAGGTCACCACCGGTTTTAGTCGCGATAATTTAGCCTTTAAAGTCATCAAAGGGGTGCGCGACTATGATTACTTGCTTAACTACCTCAAACAAAATCCGGGCCAGTCTGGCATCATCTATGCCGCCACTCGTAAAAAAGTGGAGGCTATTGCCAATTATCTTAACGACCACGGTCAAAAGGTAGGCTTTTATCACGGCGGACTCAGTGAAGCCGAGCGTAAACAAAATCAAGAAGATTTTCTTTTTGACCGAACGGAAGTTATGGTTGCTACCAATGCTTTTGGGATGGGCATTGACAAAAGTTCAGTTCGTTTTGTCATCCATGCCCAAGTTCCTGGTTCCTTGGAAGCCTACTACCAAGAAGCTGGACGGGCCGGACGTGATGGCCTAAATAGCGAGGCTATTTTGCTATATCATGATGCCGATCTCCAAACCCAGCGTTTCTTTATCGAAAATTCCCCCGCTGATGAAGCTTATAAGCAAGAAGAATATCGTAAACTGGAGGCCATGGTCCACTATGCCAATAGTCAGGACTGTCTCCAAGCCTTTATCGTGCGTTATTTTGGCCAGGATTGTCCAGATTGTGGGCGCTGTTCATCTTGTTTAGATGAACGTGAAGAAGTCGATATCACCGTCGAAAGTCAAAAGATTCTTTCCTGTGCTTACCGTATGCGGGGACGTTTTGGTAAAAAAGTTATCGCCCAAGTCTTGGCCGGTTCTAAAGCCAAGCGAATTGTAGAAAACGACTTACAAAAGTTGTCCACCTTTGGCATTATGCGCCAACAGCAAATCAAAGATATTGAAGTCATGATTGATTATTTGCTTGCTAGTGGTTATTTGATCAACCGCGACCCTCAATACCCTACTCCAACAGTTACTGCTAAAGGTGCACAAGTTTTAAAAGGACTTGAAAAAGTTACTCAAAAGACGGTTAAGGTCACAGCCAACCGCTTTGTGGGTTCGGTACTAGATACCAGCCTCTTCGATCGTCTGCGGCGTAAGCGACGGGAATTGGCCGAAGAACAACATGTGCCCCCATTTGTTATTTTCTCTGACCAAACTCTGCAAGATTTGGCCAGTCAAAAACCTCAAAGCTTACGAGATATGTTAAATATCAAGGGGATTGGGGAAACCAAACTTAACCGCTATGGCCAAACCTTCCTGGAAATTATCTTAGCCAACTAAAGAAGGCAACTCGTTTGGGGCGAGTTGCCTTTTAGTTTACATTAATTTGCGTAAAATACGTTGGACTTGACTGGATACCTTATCCATGGCTTGGGTTTGTTGGTCTTCCGCAGCTTCAAAAGTGGCTTGATCTACGCTGTGAGCTTGATAATCTAAGCTAGCGTCCATTTGGACACAACCTTGATAGAAGTCTCGGTAAGCAGCGACTAATAACTTGTGCATCCCAATCACTTGGATAGGTGCTTGCACCTCCGCTAAGCCCTTAGCGTTAGCTTCGTATAAAACCACTCCATCATGGAAATTCTTTTGAATGGTGGCAAAGTCTTCCGCCGTCAATTCTTTTTGGCCTTGGGTTTGAGCCTTTACATCTTCAAAATAAGGATTCAAACGTTCTCCCATTTGTTCTGTGGTATCAATTACTTGCGACAAGGTCCGCATGTAAATTCCTAAATTTGCACGTTTTGCCATTAATCTTCTCCTATTTTTTCCAAAAATCGTCGTAAATGGTGATTGGTAAGTGACGCTTGTGAGCTGTCTTCGTGTACCAACCTTCAATTTTTTCTGCCGCTGCAGAATCGATATCCTTACCTTCCAAGTAGTCATCAATTTGAGTGTAAGTCACACCCAAGGCCACTTCATCTGGTAAAGCTGGCCGGTCTTCTTCCAAGTCAGCCGTAGGGGCCTTTTCATAAAGGTGCTTAGGTGCCCCTAAGACTTCCAACATCGCCCGACCTTGACGTTTATTTAAGCGCCACAGTGGTGTTACATCGGCCCCACCATCCCCAAATTTGGTATAAAAACCTGTAATGGCTTCGGCGGCGTGGTCAGTTCCGACTACAGCCCCATTCTTAGCGCCAGCAATGGCATATTGGGCAATCATTCTTTGACGGGCTTTGATATTACCTTTGTTAAAGTCAGAAACTTCCAAACCATTTTCTTCCACGGCAGCCATCATAGCGTCTGCAGCTTCCTTAATATTAACCCGCATGGTCACATCAGCTCCCATAAAGGCAATGGCATCCATCGCATCACTTTCATCAGCTTGGGTCCCATAAGGCAAACGAACTGCGATAAATTGGTAGCTGGCATCGCCCGTTTCTTGACGAAGTTCTTCCATTGCGATTTGGCAAAGTTTTCCTGCTAAAGTGGAGTCTTGCCCCCCGGAAATTCCTAAGACTAAGGTCTTTAAAAAGGGGTGAGCCAAAAGGTAAGCCTTCAAAAAATCAACACTAGTTCGAATTTCTGTTTGGGGATCAATCACAGGTTTGACCCGTAAGTCAGAGATAATTTGTTTTTGTAATGCACGCATTTTTAATCCTTCTTTTCTTGATCGATTGTAGCCACCATACTTCTGACATCATTGATAATAGCCATCTTATTATCATAGCAAGCTTGTGATAAGTCAACGGGGTAATCTTGCGGATTAAGATCCCGCTTGTATTCTTCCCAAAGGCTAGCTAGGTGTTGTTTTTGGTAAGCCTTGATATCTTGAAGTGTTGGCAAGTCGTAAACCAATTTCCCGTCCACAAAAATATCTTGTAACAAAGGACGGGCATAGAAGTTGGTTAAAGTCTTATTAATGTATGTGTATTGAGGGTGGAACATGTACAGAGACGCCTGTTTTTGAGGTTGTTCATCCCAAAGGGTAATGTAATCTCCTTCAGATTTACCACTAGTTTTGTCCTTAATACGCCAAACTTGCTTCTTCCCCGGGGTGGAAACCTTAGCAGCGTTGCTGGAGATTTTAATAGTATCTTCCATTTCTCCCTTTTCATTTTCAATCGCAACCATCTTATAAACTGCTCCTAGAGCGGGTTGGTCATAAGCTGTAATTAACTTGGTGCCGACCCCCCACACGCTAATCTTAGCATCCTGCATTTTTAAGTTCATAATGGTCTTTTCATCTAGGTCGTTAGAAGCGTAAATCTTGGCTTCGGTAAAACCTGCTTCGTCTAATTGCTTGCGAACCTTCTTAGAAATGTAGGCCATATCCCCAGAATCAATCCGGACCCCTAAGAAGTTAATCTTATCACCCATTTCTTGGGCTACCTTAATCGCAGAAGGCACCCCACTCTTCAAGGTGTCATAAGTATCGACTAAGAAAACACAATCTTTATGGGTTTGAGCATAAGCCATGAAAGCTTGGTAGTCATTCTTGTAAGCCTGAACCAAGGCGTGGGCATGCGTTCCGGTCGCTGGGATACCAAATATCTTAGCCGCCCGCATATTACTGGTGGCATCAAAACCACCGATATAAGCCGCCCGCGTCCCCCAGATGGCGGCATCAAATTCTTGCGCTCGACGAGTCCCAAATTCCATCAGGGCGTCTTCACCTACCACAGAACGAATCCGGGCCGCCTTAGTTGCAATCAAAGTTTGATAGTTAACAATGTTTAACATGGCGGTTTCAATTAATTGACAATCCACCAACGGCCCCTCAACTTGAATTAATGGCTCTGAGCCAAAAACTATTTCACCTTCAACAACAGAACGTACCGTAGCAGAAAATTTGAAATCCTTCAAATAAGCGATAAAATCTTCCGCATAACCCATAACATCCCTGAGATAAGCTAAATCAGTCTCGGTAAATTTTAAATTACTTAGGTATTTAACAATTCTTTCCAGACCAGCAAAAACTGCATAACCGTTGTCAAATGGCAGTTTCCGGAAATAAACCTCAAAGACCGCCCGCTTATCGGCAATGCCTTGGCGCCAGTAAGTCTCCATCATATTAATCTGATAAGCATCTGTATGCAGGGTATAACTATCATCAGGATACGTTGTTTCCATAATTTTCTCTCTTTCACGTAATTAAATTATTAGTTCCATTTTACCACTTTTTTTCTTACTAGTCACTTTGCTATAATGATTGTGTAAGATTCTATGTAGGAAAGTAGGCTAAATATGTCCAAATTTCAAACGGTGTCCGTTTTAGGGGTAGATTTCATCAAGGCCACCAATGCTGAATTTCTCCAAGCCCTTTTTAACGACTCCCTCCAAAGAAAAAATCGTTTTGTGGTAACGGCTAACCCCGAAATTGTCCTCGCCGCCAAAAATGACCCCGCATACTACCAAACCTTAAAAACTGCGGACTACATTACCGCTGATGGGATTGGCATTATTAAAGGTGCCAAAATCTTGGGTACTCCGCTGCCTGAAAGAGTCACAGGCTACGATACTATGTTAAAATTGCTTGAATTTGCTAATCAGGAAGCTAAGAAAGTCTTTTTAGTAGGAGGTAAGCCCGACGTTATTCAAAAGGCTAGGGAAAAAATTTTACAAACATATCCGCACATCAAAATTGTTGGTGCCTACGATGGTTATTTTAAAGATGACAAAGAAATTACCCAAGCCATCGCTCAAAGTCAACCAGACTTTGTCTTTGCAGCCCTGGGTTTCCCAAAACAAGAAAACTTCATCGCTAAAAATCGCCAACTCGCCTCGGCCATTTGGATGGGCGTGGGTGGTTCTTTCGATGTGTTAGCCGGAACTGTCAAGCGTGCTCCTAATTTTTGGATTAAATTGAACCTCGAATGGTTTTACCGACTCTTAAAAGAACCCACTCGTTTTAAGCGGATGTTAGCTTTACCGCGTTATTTATCTTTGGTCAAAAAAGAAGCTAAACGCCAAAAATAAGCCCAGACTCACCGTCTGAGCTTATTTTATTTTTCAAGGTAAAATTCAAAGCGGTCCCCGGCATAGTGGGTGCGGACATATTCGAAGGGGCGCCCGTCTTTTAAAGTCGTGACTTGACGCAACATTAAAATCGCCGAACCGCGTTTAACTTTGAGAAGCTCGGCAATCCTTTCTGACGCAACCGTCGCTGAAACAGTTTGTTGAGCGCGCCCAATCCGGAGGCCATCGTCCGCTAAAGTTTGATAAAGGGACGTCGTAACCTGACTTTGACGATAATCTGCTACCATATCAAAAGGTAAGGCTGCCACCTCAAAACAAATTGGTTCATCATCAGCGAAACGAATCCGTTCCATCCGTAAAATCTTTTGATTTTCTGCTAGTTCAAGTTTCTCAGCTTCACTCAAAGACGGTTCCGTCACCAAATATGAAACCGTCTGACTACTTGGCACCTTTCCCTGACGCCGAGTTAATTCAGTAAAACTTGTAATTCCTGACATCTTATCTTGAATTTTTCTTTGCGCAACGAAAGTTCCAGCCCCAATCCGTCTTTCTAAAACCCCTTCATCCACCAAGGTTTGCAGCGCTTGACGAAGGGTCATACGGCTGACCATAAATTCCTGAGCCAATTCTCTTTCGGCAGGTATCCTTTGCCCCACTTGCCAGTAGCCTTTTTCAATACGACTTTGAATTTCATTATGAATCTTAATATATCGTGGTGTCCCCATTTATTACCTCGCTATGCTTGACGGCCTAAAGTATAAGTGGCTTTTAAATTCCAAGCTATATCAAAGACATTCAAGTCGGCATCCTTGCCAACTTCCAAGGTTCCTTTTCGGTCTAAACCAAATTCACGCGCTTGGTTCACGGAGGCCATTTGCACCGCATCATGAATCGAACACCCCGTAAATTGCATGATATTAACAAAAGCATCCTTAAAGGTCAAAACTGAACCAGCCAGATTACCAGATTCAAGTCGTGCTTGCTTATCTTTAACGATAACTTTTTGCCCCCCTAATTCAGAAAGACCATCACCTTGTCCCTTAGCGCGCATCGAGTCTGTCACAAGGTCAATGCGGTGTGGCCCCTTAAGTTTGTAAGCTAATTTAATCATATCCGGGCTCACGTGGTAACCATCGGCAATCATTTCACAATAAAGGTGGTCTTCCAAAAGAGCATGACCGGTGACCCCTGGTTCACGATGCTTGAATTCTCTTTGAGCGTTATAAAGGTGCGTTACATGACTAGCTTTAGATTGCTTCATTTGCGCTCTAGTTGCGTTACTGTGGCCAACTGAAAGTACAATCCCATTTGCCAGACAATAGTCCTCAAAGGCCGTATCAGGAGCTTGTTCAGGGGCATAGGTTAAAAGTTTAATCATTCCCCCTGATAACTCTTGCCAACGGGCTAATTCTGTTACATCTGGGACTTGAATATATTCTTCTGGTTGAGCACCTTTAAAGACTGGTGAAATAAAGGGGCCTTCCAAGTGAACTCCTTGAATAACAGGATTAGCTTGCGCCGCTGCATGCGCTGCCACCATCGCCTGAGCGATATTTTCCGGACTTTGGGTCATGGTTGTTGCAAAGTAACTCGTTATGCCTTCATTTTTAGTCATTTCTTCAACCATCGCCACCAGCTTATTTTGGTCCCCGTCCATAGTATCAAAGCTATACCCACCATGACTGTGGACATCAATAAATCCAGGGACAATTCTTTGCCCCATGACGTCATGCACCTCATCACCAGCTTGAAGGTGAAATTCATCCATCTCTCCAACCGCTAGAACTTGTTGATCAAAGCGAATAAAACCTTCCTTAATAACCGTTTGTCCCGTATAAATTTCTGCATGTGTTAAGACTGTTGCCATTTGACCGCATCCTTTCCTTTTCTTTTATTATAATCGGTATAGACCAAAATTTAAAGTACAAAAAAAGCATCGACTGCTCGATGCTTGCTGACTGGGGTAGCTGGATTCGAACCAGCGCATGACGGTACCAAAAACCGTTGCCTTACCGCTTGGCTATACCCCAATGGTAAATGGGGGGGAGAGGATTCGAACCTCCGAACCCGAAGGAATGGATTTACAGTCCACCGCGTTTAGCCAGACTTCGCTACCCCCCCATATCAATATTAATGGATAGCTAATTATCCGACTTCATTATTATACTCTATTTTAGCTTACTTGGCAAGACTTTTTTTAACTAAAAATAAAAAAGTCGTCTCACCGAAACGACTTTTAAACTTAACGGATTTCACCCATTAACTTTTTAATTTGTGGTACAAAGAACATCAAGATTAAACCGGCTAAAACGGTAACTCCCCCGACAATGCTGTAGTACATAACTTCGGTACTTTCATTGTAGAGGCGTACAATTTGAGCATTAAAGGCTTGGGCCACAGCATCTGATAAGAACCACATAGACATCATTTGAGCTTGGAAAGCCTTCGGTGCTAACTTAGTAGTGATTGATAGACCAATTGGTGAAATTAACATTTCCCCAATAATTACTAGAGCCCAAGACATAATCAACCACAAGGAGCTAACCTTCACATCAGTCCCAAATAAAGCTACTGGAATTGCCATTAAGATGAATGATGCCCCGGCAAACAGGAGTCCTACGGAGAACTTAGCTCCCGCAGATGGTTGTTTCTTACCCCACTTGGTCCACATTGTCGCAAAGATTGGAGTGTAAACCATGATGAAAAGTGGATTTAAACTTTGGAAGAAACTAGCCGGTACATTGAAAATCCCAAACAAACTCAAACGAGTTTGCTCTTGAGCAAAAGTGGCTAAAACCACGGAACCTTGTTCTTCAATTGACCAAAATAAAATGGAGGCAATGAAGAGTGGTACATAAGCCCACACGTGAGATTTTTCTTCTTTATTAACCTTATCACTTGATAACATGCGGAAGAAGTAGATTACCGGAATCGCTACCGCAAAAATGGTTAATAAATTAATGATATTGTTAATATTCAAGATACCTAAGATACCCATTACAATTAACAAAAGTACAACAATAATGGCGGCAATCACAACTTGGACTACAAGACGTTTAACTTCTTTAGGTTCTAAAGGATCGTTAGGATATAAGCTGTCCTTAGATAAATACTTCTTACCATCGAGACTATATTGTACTAGACCAAAGAACATTCCAATCGCTGCTAAAGAAAAACCAAGGTGGAAGTTAACTTCCTGACCTAACCAACCAACTACTGGTGGTGCAATGAAAGCCCCTAAGTTAATCCCAAAAACAAAGATGGAAAAACCACTGTCCCGCCGTAGGTCATCGCTAGCATATAAGCCCCCCACCATATCAGAGACATTAGGTTTCAACAACCCAGTCCCAATCACGATTAAAGCGATGGAAGTGTAAAGTGCTGCTTGTCCAAATGGTGTAGCTAAGACAATATGACCAAACATGATTAAGACCCCACCGATAAAGACGGTACGACGACTTCCCCAAATTCGATCAGATACAAACCCACCTAAGACACTAGATAAGTAAACTAGTGATCCGTAGATAGACATAATTGACATCGCAGTAGACTTGTTAATACCCAAGCCCCCGTCTGTCACCGAGAAATACATGTAGTACAGCAAAATCGCGCGCATCCCGTAATAGCTGAACCGTTCCCACATTTCTGTGAAAAAGAGCGTTGACAGTCCACGAGGATGACCGAAAAAGCTACTATCTTTGGTATTATCCATGAATATAAAAATCCTCCAAGCTGTAAAAAATTACAGCAAATTTAATATCGTATCTTAGCGTAAATTCATCAAGAAATTTACATACGATAATAACTATTATAATTTTTTATCATTAAGAGGTCAATTAAGCGCCCTTATTTTTAATGTATTTACTAGTTTTTACTAATATCATTTTAAAAAATTCCTGATTTAACTTATTTTATTTAAAGAATATCAAACTTGCCTAGAAAACATCTCATCAACGTTTACTAATTTTTAGTGTTAAAAATTATATAACTAGAAACTAATGGATGTGACAAAAAAGATGATAGGCGTATTACCTATCATCTTCAAACCGTTCAGTTTTATGCCGAGTACCAGAATCGAACTGGTGACCTTCTCTTTACGAGGGAGA
Organism: Ligilactobacillus equi DSM 15833 = JCM 10991; assembly: GCF_001435735.1. Lineage (NCBI taxonomy): Bacteria > Bacillati > Bacillota > Bacilli > Lactobacillales > Lactobacillaceae > Ligilactobacillus > Ligilactobacillus equi. The sequence continues at coordinate 87 of NZ_AZFH01000013.1, read as the reverse complement.
TGCTCTACCAACTGAGCTAACGCGGCATAAGAAGTGACCCGTACGGGATTCGAACCCATGATACCACCGTGAAAGGGTGGTGTCTTA
>NZ_AZFH01000092.1:0-3178 GCF_001435735.1 Ligilactobacillus equi DSM 15833 = JCM 10991 | reverse complement strand
CTTGTTAAGCTTTTTTTGCGAATTTTCAAATATTACGAACTAGCAAATCGCGTATATGTATAAATATATGTACAAATCGATATAACGTTGATATATAAAGGAATTTATATACGTATACATATATTTATACGTACATTTATACGTTGCTTTATACATACAGATGTGTTATGATAGCAACAATGAATTTAATAGACGGAGGCAGACTGATGAAAATCATTACCTTTGCAGCCATCAAAGGTGGAGTAGGTAAAACTACTCTCGCCTTTAATTATGGTGAATGGCTTGCAAGTCAAGATAAACATGTCTTATTTATCGACTTGGACCACCAGTGCAACTTAACTCAGACTTACGACATTTATGACAGTACAGATACCGTAGGTAACATTTTCTTGGGCCAAGGTAACGTTAAGGTCCACCAAATCAATGAGCACATCTCTCTTATCGCGGGTGACATGCATCTCGATGATGTGGAACGCTCCATTGAAAACAAAACTAACAAAAATATGCTCTTGTACATGTGGTTGTACGATAATTATGACCGTCTTGAGTTGGATCAATATGACTACGTAATTTTGGATAGTCACCCTGATTTCTCCACTGCTACAAAAAATGCTGTCATTATCAGCCATGCTATTTTGAGCCCTATTACACCAAGTGAGCATGGTTACAATGCTAAATTTAATTTGGAAGAAAGAATTAATGACTTACGCACAGAAGCTATCGATTATGCCTCTAGAAAGAGCTATGTAACCGCTCAATTATATTTTGTGGCTAATATGATTAAACATAACACTCGTTCGTCTAAGGAGCTTTTAGAGGTCTTAAACGACGAGGATGATGTTTTAGCCCTGGTGCCTGAGAAAGAATTATTCAATCGTACGACCTTAGACAAGGTTTCCTTGCCAGAAATGAAGCAAGACCACAAATTATATTTACGACAAAGAGCTTTCTTTGATGACATGGATAACATCTTTACTAAAATCACAGCTGTGGTTGAAAATCTTGATTAAGGAGATTCAAAATGGCTTTTGATAGAACTAATAAAAATATTAAGAACGCTTTAAATGGTCCTAAACGCGATTTAAGCCCTGCTAAGCCGGTTGAGGACTCTAAGGTGTCAACTAACGATAGCACGACGATAACGGCTAATATTCCCTTTCTAACCGCTGCTGGTGAAAAAAGAAAAAATTATACTTTTTCTTTGCAACCAACAGTGCGAAAAAAATTGGATACCATTGCTAAAGAACACGGTTATTCCTCAGCGTCAAAATTTTTGAATGAATTAATTCGCCAAATGTAATCTGTGGATAAATGTTCTTTATGGTGAACATAAGTATTTGGTATCCTTGAGGAGCGGGAGCGTCTTTTTCATGTCATCCTGTATCCTATAATATAATCCTATTAATATATTACTAAGTATATTACTAATAATATATTACTAGGAAAAATTGCCTCAGCTGTACCCCTTGTGGCGCAAGGGGTTAGAGCCTGTGGATAACTTTTAAATCCAACAAATCCGGGTGGATAATCCAACAAATCCGGGCGTTAATCCAACAAATCCGGGTGGATAATCCAACAAATCCGGGCGTTTATTCCAACAGATTCGGCAAACCTTCCAACAAATCCGGGACCCCTTGTGCCCCATGGGATAGAACCCTATTGGTGGTGTGTTAATCCAATAAATCCGGGCGAGACTCCAACAGATTCGGGAAACATTCCAACAAATCCGGGTGAATTTCCAACAGATTCGGGTGTTAATCCAACAAATCCGGGCGAACTTCCAACAGATTCGGGCGATAATCTAACAAATCCGGGTGAATTTCCAACAGATTCGGGTAGATAATCCAACAAATCCGGGTGAATTTCCAACAGATTCGGGTGGATAATCCAACAAATCCGGCGGACCTTCCAACAAATCCGGGCGAGACTCCAACAGATTCGGGAGAACAAATAGTGACCAAAAATCACTTCCAAAATTGTTCCGCAGAATCTGTTTTTTATTTTTATGGAATTTTACAACATGTTGGATTTATGTTAAGCTAGATTGAAGAAAGGGGAAGGCATTATGAGTATGAGAACTACCAATATTGTCAAATACGATAATAGTTTGAATGAAGTTAGTTTACGGACTTTAAGTGAGGCCGAGCTAAACGTTTTCTGGACAATTTGCTCTTTGCTTAAGGAAAAAGGTGAACAGGAACAAATTTTCCACTATGACTATCTAAAAGAGTTAATGCATTTCCAGAGAAAAGATATCAATTTTGCTGATACCCTGGAAACGATGTGGAGCAAGTTGAAAAATATTTCTTTTGATAGTTATTCTGAAGGAATTCACACCTCCTTCATGCTGTTCAACATGTACATCAATGACACACGCAATGAGACTTTAACGATTCGAACGAATGAGTCTTTTAGTTTTATTCTGAATAACTTAGGAATGGATTCCCGTCGGTTCACGTATTTTGAACTGACCAACATGTTAAACATCTCAAGTTCCTACACTAAAGAGCTTTACCGACAATTACTGAGTCACCGCAATGCCAATAAGAAGACTGGTTTTTGGTCAGTTGGTTATGAAGATTTTCGGCGAATTATGGCAGTACCTAATAGCTATCGAACCGATACAATCGATACACGGATTATTAACCGTTCAATTCGCGAATTAACCAAGCAAGATAAACAAGGTCACCAAATTTTACGTTCACTGATTTGTACTAAAATCAAGAAAGGTCGGCGTTTAAGTAGTTATCGTTTCGACTTTGAAATCGGTGAAGAATTTGATTATGAAATGCCGGAAATTGCTAATACGCGTAAGGAAGAAAAATCGCGACCAACTCACAAGATACCTTTACAAAAATGGGTAATGCCAGAACCACAGCCGGAAGATTACCAAATTGCGACAGAAAATCAAAAGACAAATACGATGTCGGATGAAGAGTACCAGCGTTACTTACAAAGTTTACTTGATAAATCAGAACATTTACGTTAAAAAGCAGGTCAGTTTGGCCTGCTTTTTTAGCATGATAGGCAGAAAAAACCACACCAGCGCATAAGTGTTAAGTTATACAAGTTTATACGTATATGTATAAATATACGTATAAATATATTTGTGAAAATAGAAAATTATACGCGATTTGCTAGTTCGTAATATTTGAAAATTCGCAAAAAAAGCTTAACA
>NZ_AZFH01000091.1:0-3307 GCF_001435735.1 Ligilactobacillus equi DSM 15833 = JCM 10991 | reverse complement strand
TTAAATTACTTCAACGAAAAAAGACCCTTTCGGGTCTAAATATGGGGCAATTCATCTTTTTGAAAAAGATGACTTTTAACCTCTATCTACTTTCTTCGTTGAATAGCTTTAACAAGTTCAACAATTACTACTAAACAAACAGCTGCTCCTAAAACAACTACCCACTGACTCCAAGCTAAACTTGTAACGTGGAAAATTCCGTTTAAAGCCGGTACAAAAATCGTTAAACACAAAAGTAATGCCGATAGGATGATAGCACCATTAAAAGCACGATTGTTAAAAATTTGGCGCGTAAAAATCGTACCTGTTAAAGACTTACAATTAAAAGCATGGACTAGTTGTAATATACCTAAAGTTGCATAAGCCATTGTCAAAGCATCAGCATGAATAGCAACATCATTCGTATGGTATGGGAAATTTAACGCATACCAGTAAACCCCTAATGTTAATATTCCTTCCAAAAGTCCTTGGTAGACAATGCCAATTCCCACTCCATGAGATAAGAAATTAGTCTTCAGACCACGAGGCTTTTTGGCCATCAATCCAGGTTCCTCTTTTTCAACTCCCAGAGCAATCGCCGGAAAAGTGTCAGTTACCAAATTAATCCACAGAATTTGAACGGGTGCTAAGATATTCCAGCCCAAAAAGGTCATCATTGTGAGCGTTAAGACTTCCCCTAAATTAGCTGATAGAAGATATTGGATTGCTTTTTGAATATTAGCGTAAACCTTACGTCCCGCTCTCACTGCGGTAATAATTGTCGCAAAGTTGTCATCTGCCAAGATAATATCGGCTGCATTTTTAGAAACTTCCGTCCCTGTAATTCCCATACCAACTCCGATATCAGCCGTCTTTAAAGCAGGGGCATCATTGACCCCGTCCCCGGTCATAGCGACAACTTTATCATGGGCTTGCCAAGCTTTGACAATTCGTACCTTATGTTCAGGTGCTACCCGCGCATAAACAGAATATTGATCCACCTTTTGCCGTAATTCTTCATCAGTCATTTGATCTAATTGACTACCCGTGATGACCCGGCTAGCATCAACTTGATCTAAAATTCCTAGACGTAAGGCAATCGCAGTCGCAGTATCCTTGTGGTCTCCAGTAATCATTAAAGGACGTAGGCCCGCTTTTTTAGCTTCAGCAACCGCCGCCTTAACTTCTGGTCTTTCTGGATCAATCATCCCTGTTAAACCAACAAAGATTAAGTTATTTTCTTCTGTTATACTCTGAGGTTCAGCTGGTACTTCTGATATTTCTTTATAGGCATATGCTAAAACTCGCAAGGCTTTTAAAGCTAACGCGTGATTTTGTTGAAGAATATCTTGACGCCAGTTTTCATCTAATTTATGCACTTGACCATTAATTTCTATCTTTTCCGAACGCTTTAATAATTCATCTGGGGCACCTTTAGTTAAAACATAATACTTCCCCGTTTCTCGATCTTGAACGATAACAGACATTAATTTTCTTTCAGAGTCAAATGGTAATGACCTTACACGCACTAAACGATTTTCAAGCGCAGTTACATCTAATTTATTTTCGCTTAAATAATACTGAATTAAAGCGGTTTCTGTTGGATCACCACTTAAACCATTAGCCGTCAATACCGCATCATTAGCTAGAATCATCGCCCACGTTAAATGATTATTTGCATCCCCCAAAAAATCCTGAGCTGCTTGTAGTTTGCCATCCTGATAAAATTGTTCAACCGTCATCTTATTTTGTGTTAAAGTTCCCGTTTTATCTGAAGCAATAATTTCTGTTGCCCCTAACGTTTCAACAGCGGGTAATTTACGAACTAAAGCATTACGTTTAGACATAGCCTGAGTACCTAAGGCTAGCGTAATGGTTACAATTGCCGGTAAACCTTCAGGAATTGCAGCTACCGCTAAAGAAATTGCTGTTAGTAACATGTCTAAAAAACTTGCTCGGTGCATCAGAATTCCGAATGTAAAGATAACAACCGCAATTACCAAAATCAAAATGGTGAGTAATTTACTAAGGTGGGTGATACTTTTTTGCAGTGGTGTACTTTGCTTCTCCACTTTATCAAGCATTTGCGCAATTTGACCTACTTGAGTTTGCATTCCAATTCGGGTAACTATGGCTGTTGCAGTTCCATAAGTCACATTAGTATTCATGAAGCCTAAATTTGCTTGTTCACCTAAGGATAAGTCTGGTTGTCTCAATTGATTCGCCGTTTTTTCTACTGCTACAGACTCGCCTGTCAACGCTGCTTCTTCTACCTTAAGTGCAGTCGTTTCTAAAAAGCGGACATCGGCCGGGATAACATCTCCAGCTTCTAGTAGCACAATATCACCAACCACCAAATCAGCGCTGGCAACGTGTTGGACTTGACCATCACGTTTTACTCGCGAAGTTGGACTAGTCATTTTTTGAAGGGCAGCAATCGCGTTTTCAGCCTTAGCTTCCTGAAAGACTCCAAAAATAGCATTTAAAATGACTACGATAAAAATGATTATCGCATCTGCTACTTCACCTGCAAAGGCGGAAACCAAAGCTGCAACTAACAAAATAATAATCATCAAGTCTTTAAATTGTGCTAAAAATTTCTGCCAAAGCGTTGTTTTTTGCTTGGCTGTTAACGTATTTTTCCCTTGCGCTTGCCGTTTAGTTACCTCGACTTGAGTTAAACCATCCGCTTGACTTTGATACTTAGTCAATATTTCCTTACGACTTAACAAATAATCATTTCTGCCCATCGAGAATCCCCCTTTTCATTTCTTTATGTTACTTTCTATAATACTATATGGGTCAACTACCCCAGTCTAAAGACTGGGGCTTGTGAGAAGGCAAGCCTTACGGCTTACCCGACCACAATTTGCATAGATACATCACTGCATGATTACAAAGTAATCACGTCTAACACGATAATTACCAATGCCTTTAGAGTCCGCAAGTTGCCAAACGGACTGCCTAGTTATGCTAGGCTTTTTTCTTTTTCCTTAGCTAGTTTTTCTAATCCTTTTTCAAGAATATTTTTAGAGGCATTAATGTCCCTAATATGGAATGTACCACAATTAGGACAAGTCCATTCCCTATCTTTGAGAGTTAACTTTTCTGTACCTTTTGTCCCCATGGTAAACTTACAGTTATTACACGTTTGTGTAGTGTTTTTGGGACTTACAGTTATGAAACTTCTCCCGTATAAAGCGGACTTACGTTCCATTATTTGGAGGAATGTTCTCCAACCGACATCTGAAATCGACATAGCTAAGGCATGATTTTTAAGCATATTAGAGCTTCGTAAATTTTCGGCTACTACCAAATCGTGGTTATT
>NZ_AZFH01000090.1:0-260 GCF_001435735.1 Ligilactobacillus equi DSM 15833 = JCM 10991 | reverse complement strand
AAAAATGAGTCATAAAACTTTTAAATTGAGAGTTTGATCCTGGCTCAGGACGAACGCTGGCGGCGTGCCTAATACATGCAAGTCGAACGCTTTTTCTTATCACCGTAGCTTGCTACACCGATAAGAAATTGAGTGGCGAACGGGTGAGTAACACGTGGGTAACCTGCCCTAAAGAGGGGGATAACACTTGGAAACAGGTGCTAATACCGCATATCTCTTAGAACCGCATGGTTCTGGGATGAAAGGTGGCGTAAGCTATC
>NZ_AZFH01000089.1:0-272 GCF_001435735.1 Ligilactobacillus equi DSM 15833 = JCM 10991 | reverse complement strand
AATAAGCGGTAAAAACTAATCCAAGATGATATACGGTACTGTACTTTAAGGCACATCATAGCCATGATTGAAGCATCAGAAATTTTAGTATGTTCGATATTCCTTCTATTTTGGTACTTAAGAGGTACATACTTTTTAATTAATTTATCGAAAAGTAGCCGGTATTGGGAAAATAACTCTTGAAAAGTTTGAACATTACTATTAATCTTGAAGTAGCTTAACATGGTTTGACTCCTTTTTTGGTTTTTAGTTTTTTTATTTAGAGTTTAACC
>NZ_AZFH01000088.1:0-328 GCF_001435735.1 Ligilactobacillus equi DSM 15833 = JCM 10991 | reverse complement strand
GTTAGGATTTCACCATCGCTTCTTTATTTTCAAGCTGCATATCGTCGTCGGCCGGCGAGTGTGCTTTACATTTTGCCTGAACTTCATCAGACCATGGTAAATAAGCGTCAACGTCAGGATTTTTTCGCAATTCCAGCTGTTCGAAGACATATTTCAAGTATTTATAAGCATCCAAATTGTTTAACTTTGCAGTTTGAACCAAAGTATAATATACTGCGTTAGCTTGGGCACCCTCATAAGATTTAGAAAATAAACTATTCTTGCGCCCCAACGTAGTTGGGCGGATGCATTGCTCAACTTCGTTGTTTGATAATGGCATGCCTCCTAT
>NZ_AZFH01000087.1:1932-29684 GCF_001435735.1 Ligilactobacillus equi DSM 15833 = JCM 10991 | reverse complement strand
CAGTATACAGAGAGATTGCCCGATAATTAATACGGGGGTGTTATAGGGTGCTTACTGATAAAGAGTAACGTAAGCACGGCGTAATGACGTGTTAGGACCTAAAATATGACAGAAACACAAATAGCGGCACAACAGCTAATTTTAAAAAATTTAGCGTTGTGTCGCTTTTTAGTTTGGCGGCTTCAAATCAGTCGAGGGTACACTTCATTTGAGCCTCACGGCTCCAAGGTAAGCATGCCATGACATCCAGTGGTTCACGGAGTTGCACTTTTCGCATTAAAAATTGGAAATACTTCAATACATCCAGGCCATTAAGTTTAGCCGTTTGAACTAGAGTGTACATGACGGCGTTCGCTTCAGCACCATCTCTTGATTTCGCAAATAAGCTATTTTTCCTAATTAAAGTAGAGGGTCGTATAGCTTGCTCAACAGGGTTATTAGTTAGTGGCATATACGGATTCTTGAATATTGCCTCTAAGCGTGATCGCTGCTTATTTGCGTGGTTAATTGCCTTTTTTAAAGCCCCCACAGCGGTTATCGAATTTAAATACTCGTAGAGAATGGTTATCTTCCCCTGATATTTCTGGCGATGTCGCAATTTATTTTCTGGAGTTCTTTCACTCTCTGGCTTTTTTAGAAAACTACGTTCACTTTTAAAGATACTCCGGAAAATTCGGACCACTACCTTAGCTTTTGAATTTTTCATTCCTTTTAAAGCTTTAATTATATTGACAAAAGGACGCCGAATATGCACTACGCATGTACCGAATTCTATATTCGGATACCGGTCAGAATTGTATGCTCTGTGTCCGTCACACATGATACCAACCGCGAAGTCATTGTTAATAATTTCCGCAATATTATTTGAACCTCTAGTATCTGAGTATCGAAAGTAAGCTACGTCATGCTTTGAAAACTCTTGGGTAGTCCTTAGAGCCCAGAAAAATGACATTTGTCTCTCTTCAACCTCAAGAACTTTGAACGGTGTTTCATCCATATGAATAACTTTTTCATCCATGATGCATTCTCTAAGCTTGTCATATAGAGGCTGTAAGTAGTTGAGCGCAACCTTAATAATAGCGGACGACATTTGTTTGGTATCAAGCGGTAATCCGTAGGATCGCCAAATAATCTGCTGCCGACGGGTTGGTAAGGCCAATTCATATTTATAATGCAAAATCATTGCCATGACGCTACCAGAAATGTAGCTGTGCGCAAATAAAGGTCGGGACGGAGTCCCACCATGAATGATTTTATCATTACCTTTAGGATGGCAAGAATTACATTTATAAGACTCTTCATAATGATTATGACACACTATCTCGGCTGGTTGAATGTGGGTTTCTCTATAGGAGAGAGTTACACCAATTTTCTGCATCTCTTCCCCACACTCTGAACATACTGTAGATTCAGGCTTATGAGTAATGTCACATTGTTTAAGTTTATCAAGCATTCTCTGCCTAGAACTATCATTTGATGGTGTGACTTTTGCTCGATGATGAATAACCTTAGTCTCGGTGTAAGCTTCTTGGACAACTTTGTTGTCATCACTTGAGTTTTCCTCATAATCAAATAAAGTTAGCTGATTTTTATTTATGACTTCCGTTTTTTTTCCAAAACGTTGGCCACGCATCAGCTTGATTTGCTCTTCAAGATGCTCATTGTCTTCGAGAAGACTTTTGATAATCTCTAAGGCTTCTTCAAGTGTTTGAGGCTCCTTTACTGTTTTACTTGACATATGTTATTCACCACCTTTCCTGTTAATATATTCGATTGTATCAAAATAGACCACCAAATAGTAGAGGAATTAGTAAAAACTTCCCCTTGGCGCAGGTCGAATTAGCTTTTTAGGTAGTGGGTTTAGGCCTTCTAAAAGCCAGTCAATTTGTTGAGCAGTAAGCTCCTTAGTTTCTTGGCTGTCTCGTGGCCACTGAAGTCGGCCATTTTCAAAGCGTTTATACAGAAGGGTAAAACCTTCACCGTCCCAGTATAAACCTTTGAAACGGTCATTTCTGTTTCCACAAAATAAGAATAATGAGTCTTCAAAAACGTCTAGGTCATAATTTTCAGACACTAGGATCGCAAGGCTATCAATTCCTTTACGTAAGTCAGTTTTTCCGCATACTACGTACAAATGCTTTGGCGCATGATAATTAATCAACATTGTTATTCACCACCTTCAGTAATTCCCTTGATAATTCTAAACTTGCACCATCAAATAATGTAATACGCATTCCTCTAATTCTAATTTCAGCTACTTTTTGTGTACTTTTTGGGCCAATAAACTTTTTAGATGCCTTAGGTTTAAAGTTAACTGGTACGATTTCATTTTTTTCTTCCATGTTAAAAATACCTCCTGTACTATTTGCTCTATGCACCTAGTATAGGAGGTATTCTTACCGAGTTAAATATGCGGTTGTTGAGCTGTGCTTACAGAGTAACACTTAGCAATGTATTGGGGAATTTTGATTGTAGGGGGTAGAATTTATGTTAAGTGATTATGTCGAATTAATGATTAGACGTGAAGTTTTAATCCTTGAAACAATCAACGTAGAATAAAAGTTTTCTTATGATATGCTCTGTGAAGATATTGGGATTCAGCGCTACCAATTATTAGAAATACTAGCTGATTTACGCGATAATTATCAGCTAAGTTTTGGGGTTCAAGATGATGTTGTACATCTGCAAACAGAATATTATAAGGTAGAAGAAATTGCGAAGCAGCTTTATAATTCGTCTTTATTTTTCCGTTGTTTACGGCAATTGTTATTGAATCGCCGGAAAAAGAATATGACGCAAATTAGTAAAGAACTGATGATTTCGCAGTCTACCGGTTATCGCTTAATGAAAAAAATTAAGCAAGCGCTCAGTAACTATGGCCTAGAAGTTGTTAGAGGGATAGTTGTTGGTGATGAAATGAAGATGCGCATGCTAATTGCCATTTTGGAATCCAAGTATGGTTTGGAAATTTATCACTATGATAAGCATGATTACCGTTGGATTTATGACTGGATCACTCAGGCTAATGGTGGTTTGGACCGACAAAATGTATTGGATAATCCGCGTCAATGGAGCTATTTTGAAAAGTTGGTTATCATCGGAATCATCCGTGAACACAAGGGATATCCTTTAGTAGAATCACCGGTTTTTCAAAGGGATATCGGTACCCAAAAGTGGTGGCTGAGTGACTATATTCGGGATGAAATTAATAAGTATGTGGACTTCTCTCAACTTAGCTTAAATAGCGAAGTAACTTTTATTAATTATTTGGCTGGGGTGATGGTCATTACTAAGACGATGTTTTTCCATAGTAAATTTACTGCGGAAAGTCGTCAAAAATTGTACGATTATGCTTTTTCAAGTTCACATTATCGTAGACTTAAAGCCAATTTAGAAACCACTTTTAAGACTGACTTTTACAACAGTGATATCTTGCGTCATCTTTTATTTGATATTTACCGGGAAAACTTGTTTGATCAGTATCTTTTCCGTGAAGAACGTGAATTTGAAACTTACTTTGCCCAACGTGATCAAGAGGTACACCCGTTATTATATCGGTTAGTTAAGCAAGTTTTTAAGCGAAGTTTCACGACGCCTGTGCCAGATGTTTATTTGCGCAAGGTTGCCATGGTCTTACAAGGTTACTTTATGGAACAGTTAGATTTACGTTGTCCCATCAATATTTTAGAAAATGGCCACACGATTTATGAAACGCTGAAGTCTGATATGGCTTTATCAGGGGACGCCTATGAAATTTGCAAGATTGTTCCTAACCAAGCCACGATGACGACTTTAACGGCGCAAGGTAACCAGTTGATTATCGTCACACCTGATTTTTGGGAATATCTTGACCAATTCAGTCTTGGACCAAATACAGTTGTAATCCGAATGGTCAAAAGCCAGACTTTAGCTATGATGTGAGAGGTTTATCAACGATTTTTAGAGGTGCTCTTACGGCAATTTGATACTCAAATTACAATATTCTTAGGAAGGTGATGGTATGTTAAATGATTATATAAATCCCGTAACTAACCGGCGGGTATTGCTTGTGGAGATTTTAAATCGCAAGGCCAAGCGTACTTATCAGGAACTGGCTCGGGATTTAAAAATCCGAAAGTACCAAGTAATCGAAGTAATTAACGGCCTTCGGGAACACTATGGGTTAGAGGTGGATATGACGCGCAGGGAAGTTACCGCTAAGATGACCACGGCGCAGATGTGCGAGATTCGTGCGCGGATTTATAATGATGATAACCTTATGCGCTATTTACAGCTGTTTTTAAAAAATGAAGGTAAGATTTCCATGGTGGCCATGGAGATGCAGCTCAACATTTCGCAATCCATGGCCTATAAGCTACGACATAAAGCTAATAAAGTTTTGGCGAGTTATGATTTAGTCCTAACTGAGAAGGGCTTGACTGGTTCGGAGTTAAATCTGCGGCTTTTGATTGCCCTGTTAGAAATTAAGTTTCAGGTTCCGATTTATACTGATTACCGTACTGAAGAAAAATTGGCACTTGCGAAGTTTATCGTCCAAACCAACCCACGTTTAGATGTTGATTCTTTGATGGCTAACCAAGCTTACTGGCAATACTTTGAACGCTTAGTGGCGATTGGTAAACGGCGGGCGTAATATGATAGGGAAATTAAGGTTTCTGATCAGCTATTTTTGGCACTGGAAAAAGATGAACTTTACCAGCGTTTCCAAAAAGACTTGCAGCAAAGTGAGTATTTCCATCAACCAGGTTATGTGCTTTGTCCGGGGACGGTTTGCTACTTGTTGTACGTGTATCTCTTAACGGATAATCCTCTTTATGGGTCTTTAGGGGATGATAATCCAGAAATTATTACCCGCTTTTATGGCTATTTATTACGGAATCCTAATTACCAAGCACTAGATCAGCTCTTGAGGGAAAAATATCAGGTGCAACCAGATGTGAGCTTGCAAATGAATATTTTAGAGCTTTATGCTGAAACTTTAGCGGGCGGAGACCGTTTCCATCTGGAAAGTTGTCTGGAGACAGAAGCTAACGAAAAAATGGATATCTACCCACCGCTTAAGCACGCGATTTGCCAAGACCTGGAGCACTGCCTGAATTACCGCGTACAAAAGCCGGTCTGTCGGAGTTTTGCCCTGAACTTGCAAAATTATTATTTACGCCATCTTAAGTTAGGTTGTCGGATTGTCATCGCTGATGATAGCCCACTTTTATATGAATCAGTTGCGAAGCTACAAGGCTATTTTATTGGTAAAAATGACCAACTTATTAGCTTTTCTCCGCGACAAAATAAGCTCTCAGAACTCCAAACGAAAGCACCGCAGATTATTTGTGCGGCGCCACGTGTATTTGAGCTCTTTAGGGGACGAGATTTTGGTCCTTATACGGAATTGTACTATATAGTTCCTAACCGGGCCTTGTATATTTTGCCTAAACTACGCAAGTACAAGTATGAGTCCGACCGCCGGCAACTGGCTTATGAGCTAGATAAAATTTTGGCGGTAGATTAATAAATATCAATTTAGCTGAATCCCAATCCTTGTAAGAAGGGTTGGGATTCTTTGCCCTGAGCTAGTTGTTTTAAATTCCCCTAAAAATTGATACAATAGGAGTTGAGACTGAAAAAGAAAGGATGGTATTCGTGACAACAAAAAAGATAGTCCTCTATGTGACCGGCGGAATTGCCGCCTACAAGGTTCCTTTATTAGCACGTGATTTAATTAAAAAGGGTTATCAGGTAAGAGTCGCCTTGACCCAAAATGCGCAAAAGTATGTGACGGTCGATACCATGCAAGTTTTAACCAAACAAGATGTTTATACTGACTTCACCTTGCAAAAAGTAGCATATGTTCCTCACGTACATTTAGCACAATGGGCAGACTTAGCGGTGGTAGTCCCCGCTACGGCTAATATTATCGCCAAAATGGCTCAGGGCTTAGCAGATGATTTTGTATCAACCACGCTCTTAGCGACGCCGGGTCCAATTCTGGTTGTACCAGCGATGAATGACCATATGTGGGAAAATCCTGCGACCCAACGCAACATTGCCCAACTAAAGGCTGATGGCAAGCGAGTCTTAGAACCCGCGCATGGTTTTTTAGCTGAAGGTTATGCTGCGAAAGGGCGGATGCCTGAACCGATAGAAATTAGCCAAGCTATTGACGAAAGTTTTCAATCACAAGACCTTCAGGAAAAACGGATTGTTATTACGGCTGGTGGTACCCAAGAAGATCTGGATCCAGTTCGTTACTTAACTAATAAATCCAGTGGTAAGATGGGTTACGCCTTAGCTCAAATCGCCCAAGCCCGTGGCGCGCACGTGACTTTGATTTCCGGACCAACAAACTTAACTCCCCCAACAGGGGTAGACTTTCAGCCCGTACGGACGGCTCAAGAGATGCAAGTCAAGGTCAATCAAGTCTATGCCCAAGCTGATGTGGTGATTATGGCGGCGGCGGTGGCCGACTATTTACCAGTGCAAACCGCGTCGCAAAAGATTAAAAAGAACCAGGATGTCTGGCACTTAGAACTCAAAAAAAATGTTGATATCCTCCAAGGTCTCGGTCAAGCGAAGACCCACCAATTCTTGGTCGGTTTTGCGGCCGAAACCCAAGATTTAATCGCAAATGGGCAAAAAAAGCTGGCGAAAAAGAACCTTGATTTGTTAGTGGCTAACGATGTGAGTCGCAGTGATATTGGTTTTAATAGTGATCAAAATGAAGTTACATTCTTAGCGTCTCAGCAAGCACCTCGCAAGATTAACAAGGCCCAAAAGCACCAAATTGCCCAAGCCATTCTCGATGAAATTAAAGCCCGGCAAGGCTGGTAAAGGGGGAATTAGATGTCCAAGTTATATGCCTTAGTGATTGTTGATGTTCCCGCCATGCAGACCAACCATCCATATACTTACCTAGTACCAAAGCAACTGCATGACCAAGTGGCCGTCGGTAAAAGGGTGATTGTCGGCTTTGGGAAAGGTGATCGTCACGTCCAAGGTTTTATTGTTGACCTTAGGGAAGACTTACCGACGCAAGCGGGGGTGACGCTTAAAGAAGTTCAAGAAGTCTTGGACCTGGAACCTGTAATTACGCAGGAAGGTCTCCAACTGGCCGACTGGCTAGCAGACCATACTTTTGCCTTTAAAATTCGTTGTTTGCAGGTCCTCTTACCCAATGCTCTCAAAGCTGCCTACAGCAAAACGCTCAAACGGCTCCAACCTTTAGATGACCCGCAAATTGACGCACTTTTTGGTCAAAGTGATGAAATTGACCTGGCTCAGCTCCCAGCCCAGTTTCAAAACCAAATTATCCATTACCGGCACCAGGGTAAGGTTGAAATAATCTATCACGTCAAAGATAAGGTTGCCAAAAAGCAGGTGCCAGCCTTTAAGTTGCTCCTCACTCCTGAGCAGTTAGACCAAGTGTCCGTGTCACCACGTGCGACAAAACAACTAGCCATGCGCGACTATCTCAAGACGCTTGAGTCTACTAAGCTTTACCTGCAAAAACCAGCTCAAGCAGCGAGTGGTTTGACAAGTGCGGACTTTCGTACTGCGGCGAAGAAGGGCTGGCTTGAGCAAAGTCAAGTGGAACAATACCGTGATCCCTATGCTGATAAAAACATCACCGCAACGAAGCCTTTAGAACTTACTCCTGACCAAAATTTCGCAGTCAAGTCCGTTCAGGCCCACATCGACCAAAAAGATAACCGCACTTTCCTCTTACAAGGGGTTACGGGTTCGGGAAAGACAGAAGTTTACCTCCAGATGATGGCCTATGCCTTAAAGCAAGGCCGTCAAGCGCTCATGTTGGTGCCGGAAATTTCTTTAACTCCGCAAATGATGCGCCGGGTCAAAGGTCGTTTTGGTGACTTAGTGGCGGTTATGCACAGTGGGCTTTCCGCCGGGGAACGCTATGACGAATGGCGCCGCATTGAAAGAAAGGAAGCCCGAGTGGTGATTGGTGCGCGTTCAGCTATCTTTGCCCCGTTAGATAACATTGGGATTATCATCATGGATGAAGAACATGAAGCTAGTTACAAGCAAGACGAAATGCCCCGTTACCACGCTCGGGATGTGGCATTATGGCGGGCGCGGTACCACCACTGCCCGGTTGTACTGGGTTCGGCGACCCCTAGCCTGGAGTCCCGCGCGCGGGCGATGAAAAATGTCTACACTTGGCTAACCTTACCTAAGCGGGTCAATGGTCAAGCTTTACCAAAAGTTGAACTAATCGATATGCGTAATGAAGGAAAGTATGCACCGGTTCCGGATATTTCCAACACCATGTTAAATGCTATCAAGGACCGTCTTATTAAGGGTGAACAAACAGTGCTCTTGTTAAATCGCCGGGGGTATTCTTCATTTGTTATGTGTCGGGAGTGTGGCTACGTTCTCAAATGTCCTAATTGTGATGTTTCTTTGACCTTGCATATGGATAGCCACTCCATGCGCTGCCACTATTGTGGTCATGAAGAAGCAATTCCGCAAACTTGTGACTCCTGTCATAGTCGCAAGATTCGTTACTATGGTACGGGGACTCAAAAAGTTGAAGAACAACTCCAAGGCCTCCTCCCTACGGCGCGGATTATTCGCATGGATGTCGATACCACACGGAAAAAGGGCGCCCACGAACGGCTCTTGCAGGCCTTTGGTAACAAGGAAGCCGATATTCTTTTAGGCACGCAAATGATTGCTAAAGGGCTCGATTTTCCGGATGTAACTTTAGTCGGGGTTTTAAATGCGGATACGGCCTTAGACCTCCCAGATTTCCGTGCAAGTGAACGAACCTTCCAGCTTCTAACCCAGGTGGCTGGTCGTGCCGGCCGGGCTCAAAAGGCCGGTCAAGTTCTGATTCAGACCTATAACCCCCAACACTACGCCATCCAGCTCGCTAAGGGGCAAGACTATGAACGGTATTTTCAAACAGAGATGGGTTTCCGCCACCGGGTAGGCTACCCGCCTTATTATTATACAATTCAAATTACGGCCAGCTACGATAATGAAGCAGCGGCGGCTAAAAAGATGTTTACCATTGCGGGAGAATTAGGTAAAATTCTTAGTCCGCAAGCGCAAGTCTTAGGTCCTACGCCTAAAGCGATTATGCGCATTAAAAACCGTTACTATTACCAATTAGTGATTAAATATAAGCACGAACCATTATTAGAAGATTATCTCAAAGGGCTATTAATCCAAGCCCAAACAGAAGAAAAAAAAGGATTGAAACTGGTTATTGACCGGGATCCATTGAATTTTATTTAAGGACGTGAAATTATGACAAAAGTTGTATTTATGGGGACGCCCGCCTTTGCGGCACCCATTTTAGAAGGCATTATTGCCGCAGGTTACGAAGTTCAAGCCGTGATGACCCAGCCGGATCGTCCGGTCGGCCGCAAGCGGGTCTTAACACCTTCGCCTGTAAAAGAAGTAGCTTTAAAGCATGACATTGAAGTACTCCAACCCGAAAAACTGGCGGGCAGTGAGGAAATGCAAAGAGTAATTGACCTGGCTCCAGATTTGATTATCACAGCCGCTTTCGGCCAATTCCTCCCCACTAAGTTGCTTCAAGCCGCGAAAGTTGCCGCCATTAATGTCCACGGCTCGCTCTTACCTAAATACCGCGGCGGGGCGCCGGTGCAATACGCCATTATGAATGGGGAAAAGGAAACCGGGGTTACCATCATCTATATGGTTAAGAAAATGGATGCGGGTGACATGTTAGCCCAAGCCAAAATGCCGATTGAAAAAAACGACGATACCGGGACGATTTTCCAAAAGATGAGTCTTTTGGGGCGGGATACGCTCTTAGAACTCTTACCTAATCTCTTAGCCGGTAAGGTCCAAGGCCAAGCCCAAGATGAAAGCCAAGTGGTCTTTTCGCCTAATATCCAGCCGGAAGAAGAGATGTTGCATCTGGATTTAACGGCGGATCAAGTTGACTGGAAAGTCCGAGCTTTACGGCCCGCACCCGGGGCTTACTTTGCTGACTTCTTAGGGAAGCGGACGAAGCTTTGGAATGTGGATGTCTTAGCGCAAACCACCGACCTCCCTGCGGGTAGTGTCGTTGAAGTTACCAAGAAGAAATTAGTCTTAGCCGGGGCGCAAGGCACTTGTTATCAAATCAATGAACTCCAACCTGCCGGGAAGGCGAAAATGGCAATTAACGCCTACCTTAATGGGATGGGCAAGGGCCTTACAGTTGGCCAAATGGTGATTAATGATGAGCAATAAAATTAAGCACACACCACGTTATCTAGCCGTCCAACTCCTTGAAAAGGTTAGCCAACAAGGTTCCTATTCCAATTTGTCTTTAAACCAAACGATTCAAAAAGAACAGCTTTCTAAACCAGATAGTAATCTGTTGACGAATTTGGTCTACGGGGTTATTCAACACCGTTTGACCCTGGAATACTGGCTAACAGCCTTTGTCAAAAATCCTAAAAAGATGGCTCCTTGGGTTAAGGAACTCCTCTTATCCGCCATTTACCAAATGGAGTATCTCGATAAGATCCCTAACCGCGCAATTTTTAACGAAAGTATTGAAATTGCTAAGGTTAAAGGTCATGCAGGGACACGGAAGTTTGTCACTGGGGTGTTACATGCCATCGAACGGCAAGGGCTTGCCGACCTAAGTCAAATTTCAGATCCGCTGAAACGTCTTAGTATTCAAAGCTCCACGCCTGTCTGGTTGGTCCAAGAACTAACCAAACAAGTGGGGGCTAAGAAGGCGCAAAGTATCTTGGCGACTATCAATCAAGCTCCAGTTCAAGCTATTCGGATTAACCAGAAGCTTACTACGAAGGCCGCTCTGGAAGCGGCTTTGCCAGACTTCCAACTCGAAGCTAGTCCGGTGACGCCTTTAGCTTTGCGGGCGCAAGGGGGCTTTATTCCCGCCACCCAGGCTTTTCAGACGGGGGAAGTTTTCGTTCAAGATGAATCTGCTATGTTAGCGGTGGAATCGATGCAAGTCCAAGCAGACGACCAGGTCTTAGATGCTTGTGCTGCTCCGGGCGGTAAGACGACTCAAATTGCCATGAGCTTAACCACAGGGCAAGTGACGGCCTTAGACATTCATGCCCACAAGGTAAAACTCATCGAGGCCAACGCCAAGCGCGCCCAGGTCCAAGACCAAGTTCAGGCCTTGCAATTAGATGCGCGGAAGGTTCAAGACAAGTTCCCGGCAGCTAGTTTTGACAAAATCTTGGTTGATGCGCCCTGTTCTGGAATTGGTCTGTTACGGAGAAAGCCAGAAATCAAGTATACTAAGAAATTGCAAGATTCCGAAAATCTCGCTAAAATCCAAAAGGATATTTTAGACCAAGTTGCCCCAACCTTAAAACCAGGCGGAGTTCTAACCTACAGTACTTGTACGATCTTAAACCAAGAAAACCAAGGGGTAATTGATGCCTTCTTAAAGGATCACCCGGACTTTGAACAAGTCAAAACTCAAACGCAAAACCAACTTAAAGCAGACCGCGATGAATTAGGCCTGACGATTTATCCGGATGATTATCTCTCTGATGGTTTCTTTATCGCGACGCTAAGAAAGAAGTGAGGTAAGGCTTATGCAAATCGCTTATAAAACTGATATTGGCCAAGTGCGCCAAAATAACGAAGACAGCGTAGGTTATTTTGAAAATCAAGCCGGAATCAAGCTGGCCATCGTTGCGGATGGGGTCGGTGGCCATCAGGCTGGTGAAGTGGCCTCGGGGATGGCAGTTACCCATCTCGGCTATCAATTTGAACAAACCACTTTTACGACCAGTCAAGAAGGAGAAGCCTGGTTAAAAACAGTAGTGATGGTGGAAAACCAGACAATCTTAGCGAAGGCCCACAGCTATCAAGACCTCAGCGGGATGGGGACGACCCTAGTATGTGCCTTAATCTTTCCTAAAAGTTTTATCATGGCCAATATCGGCGACAGTCGGGGCTATTTGTTGCGCCAGGGGAAATTAAGTCAACTAACGGAAGATCATTCTTTTGTGAATGAACTCTTAAAGCGGGGGGAAATCAGTCCGAGTGAAGCTCAACATCACCCGCAAAAAAACCTTATTACCCGGAGCTTAGGAATTTCCAAGCAAACGGAAATTGATGAAAAAACTTTCCCAAGTCAAAATGACGACCTCTTACTTCTTTGTAGTGATGGTCTAACCAATATGGTAAGTGATGATGAGTTACAGGCAGTCCTTTTGCAAGATAATTCGTTGACAGAAAAATGCCAAACCTTAATTACCTTAGCTAACCAGGCTGGTGGCCGGGATAACATTACGGTGTTTTTATTGGCTTTAGATCGCGAGGTGGAGTAAATGCGTGCTGGACAAATCATTGATGGCCGTTACCAGATCCTCCGCACTTTAGGTGAAGGGGGGATGGCCACCGTCTATCTCGCAGAAGACCGCTATCTCAAGCGCCAAGTTGCTATTAAGTTTTTACGCTTAGATTTACGTGATGATGAGGTTGCCAGTCGGCGCTTCTATCGTGAAGCGCAGGCCTTGACAGAATTATCTAATCCACACGTGGTAGAAATTTATGATGTTGGTGAAGTTAGTGGTACCCAGTATTTAGTCATGGAATACGTTAAGGGCTCTAACCTTAAAGAATATATCCGTCAAAACGCACCCTTGGCTTATACTAAGGTTCAAGCCATTATGCTGCAAATTTTAGCCGCGGTCATGGAAGCCCACCGTCATGGGATTGTCCACCGGGATTTAAAGCCTCAAAACATTCTCTTAGATGAAAATGAAAAGGTCAAAATTACGGACTTTGGAATTGCCATGGCGGTCGCAGATGAAACCTTAACTAGAACGAATACCGTTCTCGGCTCTGTTCACTATATTTCTCCGGAACAAGCTCGTGGGAGTCTGATAACTAAGCAATCAGATATCTATTCTTTAGGGATTATTATGTATGAGCTCCTAACAGGTGAAGTCCCTTATCAAGGGGAAACGGCGGTTTCGATTGCCTTACAACATTTCCAAAAGCAAATGCCTTATGTCCGTGAAAGAGATGCTTCGATTCCCCAAGCTTTAGAAAATGTGATTCTCAAGGCGACAGCCAAAGATGTCAAGGATCGTTATAAAGACATCGAAGAGATGCGGGCGGATTTGCAGACTGCATTGTCGGTTACCCGCCTAAAGGAACCGCGTTGGTATCCTCAAGATGATGAAAACGATGCGACAAAGGTCCTAACTAATGTGAACGATGAAATCAAAAAGATTAACCAGTTGCAAAAGGCTTCCCAGTTTAGCCGCCGAAAACAAGGTCAGCTAAAGAAGCTCAAAGTTGTATTTGCAATCGTGGTTTTAGGGCTAGTTTTGGGAGCTATTTTAATCTTTTATCCAAGACAAGTTCAGGTTCCGCGACTTCAAGGACAGACACTGAGTAAGGCCCAAAGTGAACTATTGCAAGCTAACTTAAAGAGTCAAGTTAAGTACCGTTATGATGATAAAGTTGCGAAAAATAAGGTGATAAAAGCCACCCCCAAAGAAGCCAAGCGGGGGCAAACTATCGTACTTTATGTTTCAAAGGGTCAAAAAGCCCGTGCATTTGGGGATTACTTAGATCAAGACTATGACATGGTGGCTAAGAAACTGCAAAAGCAAGGCGTCAAGGTGAAATACAAATTTGTTTATGCTAGTGAATATCGTCGTGGACTAATCATGGACCAAACACTTTCACCTAAGAAAAAGGTAATTCCTAAGCAAACTAAGGTGACCTTCACGGTTAGTGCCGGGTCTGAGTCGACCTTGCTGAAAGATTTGACGGGGAAAACTCAGGC
This sequence comes from Ligilactobacillus equi DSM 15833 = JCM 10991, assembly GCF_001435735.1. Classification (NCBI taxonomy): domain Bacteria; kingdom Bacillati; phylum Bacillota; class Bacilli; order Lactobacillales; family Lactobacillaceae; genus Ligilactobacillus; species Ligilactobacillus equi. The sequence continues at coordinate 15,910 of NZ_AZFH01000087.1, read as the reverse complement.
TCAAGCTCAAGCCTACGCTAAGAAGCATGGTTTGAACTTAGAAGTTGCCAAGCGTGCTAGTGTGCAAAAAGCCGGGAAGGTTACGGCTCAAAATCCTGGTGCTGCAACTTGGTTGCAAGCAGGTTCAACTTTAAGGGTTGTAGTTTCTAATGGAAAGGGCAGCGACCCAGAAGAGCTTGTGGATCAAACCACGTTTTCATTTCCAATTACGATTAACTATGTTGAAAATGGCACCGGGACGAATGAAATCAAAATTTATTTAGAGGATGCCAACCATAATTATAAGAATGTTTACCAACAATTCAGAATCAATAAAAATACTACGATGTCGATAACCTTTACTTTAGATGCGGGTAAGACGGGCAAGTACAAAGTAGTCCGTGATGGCCGTGTCATTGCTGAAAATCAAAAAGTACATCAATAAATAAAGAAAGACCGCTTTCATGTAAAAAGTTGAGAGCGGTCTTTGTATATAGAAGATTTTTTTGTATAATCACAGAACAAAGCATGATTCAGTAAGTATTGAACTTGTAGAATAATTATTGAATTTAACTTAAATTTAAGCTAAAATATATTCATATGCTTAGACAGAAGTATTACATAAAGTTTGGATTGGGGGACGAAATATGGAGGTCAAGCAGGTGACCTTAAGCCAAGAAAAAATAAATCGGCGCTATTTTTATCGCTGTGTGAAGCGTTTATTTGATTTTTGCGCCAGTTTAATAGCGTTAATCCCATTGTCAGTTATTTTCTTGCTTATAGCAATTTTGATTAAGTTAGACGATCGGGGACCGATTATGTTTACCCAAACACGAGTGGGAAGAAATGGTAAGTTATTCAAAATCTATAAATTTCGTTCCATGCGGGTTAATGCGGAAGATTTACTGGAAAAACTCAAGGCGCATAATCAAGTCGAAGGACCGATGTTTAAGATGAAAGATGACCCGCGCATTACGCGGGTGGGGAAATTTCTGAGAAAGACGAGTTTGGATGAGCTGCCCCAATTGCTAAACGTAGTAAAGGGGGATATGAGCCTAGTGGGTCCAAGACCGCCTTTGCCAGCTGAAGTTGAGCAATACAGTGATTATGACAAGCAACGCTTGTATGTAATGCCGGGCTGTACAGGTTTATGGCAAGCGACGGAGAGAAACAATACAGGTTTTTCAGGAATGGTCAAATTAGACTTGGAATACATACAAAAAGCAAGTGTTTGGTTAGATTTAAAAATAATCTTAATGACAATCAAAGTAATTTTTGTGCCGAATGGGGCATATTAAGAGAGGAAAAAGAAGATGAAAGTATGCTTAGTTGGCTCTTCTGGCGGGCATTTAACACATTTGTATATGCTAAAGCCATTCTGGAAAAAGCATGACCGTTTTTGGGTTACCTTTGATAAGGAAGATGCGCGAAGTGTCTTAGAAGGGGAAAGGTTAATTCCTTGTTACTACCCAACAAATAGGTCATTAAAAGCTTTCCTAATTAACACAAGATTGGCATGGAAAGTTTTACGGAAAGAAAAACCAGATCTAATTATCTCATCTGGTGCAGCGGTAGCAGTTCCTTTTTTCTGGTTAGGTAAGTTATTTGGTGCAAAGACTATATACATAGAAGTGTTTGATCGAATTGACAAGCCAACAGTAACAGGAAAGATGGTATACCCAGTTACAGATGAATTTATCGTTCAATGGGAAGAAATGAAGAAAGTCTACCCGAAAGCCAAGAATTTAGGGAGTATTTTTTAATGATATTTGTGACAGTAGGCACGCATGAGCAGCCGTTTAATCGCCTTATAAAGAAAGTCGATGAGCTAAAGCGTGATGGCATTATAACAGAAGAAGTTATAATACAGATTGGCTTTAGTACATATGAACCCAAGTATTGTCAGTGGCAAAAACTTTTTCCTTTTAACGAAATGAGAGAATATGTGGAGAAGGCCCGAATTGTTATAACTCATGGTGGGCCTTCTTCGTTTATTATGCCACTTCAAGAAGGCAAAACACCGATAGTTGTTCCAAGATTAAGCAAATTCCATGAACATGTGAATGACCATCAGTTGGATTTTGCTAAAGCTGTTAATGAGCGGTATAAAAATTTAATAGTTGTTGAAGAAGTATCAGAATTAAAGAATTGTATTTTAAATTATGACGACATAGTAAAAAGAATAGATTCTAATATTATAGAAAATAATGATATATTCAACAAGAAAATTGAGAATATAGTGTCTAAACTCTTTGTTTAATAGCCTATAAGTTACTATGTTGTAGCTCGGAGTACACTAGAACTAACTAGTAAGGTGTTCCTTACTAGTTTGTTTATTATAATAAAAAGTTAAGATTAAAATCACTTAAAGTAAATGAGGATGCGTAGAAGTGAAAAAGATTAAGGAAATACTGGATATAGGTAAGATAGACAGTGAAGAAGAATTATTTAAAAAAATAGATAACTATGAGTACGTATCGTTTGACATTTTTGATACATTATTGAAACGAATTGTAAAAGAACCATCTGATGTATTTAGGATAATGGAAGATAAGCTAAAGAGGCCAGGCTTTTATTCTGCTAGAATTAATGCAGAAAATATTGCGCGTAATAATACTTCTGCAGAAGTGACAATTAATGATATTTATGATAATTTCAATACTGATCAAAAAGAAGAATATATTGATTTAGAACAAAGTATTGAAAAGGATGTTTTAGTTTGCAATCCAATGATGGTTAATGTATATCGAAAGTGTATTGAAAAACATAAAAAAGTATATATTATTTCGGATATGTACCTTCCCTCAACTTTTTTAAAAGAAGTATTAAGAAATAATGGTATTACTCAGTATGAAAAACTTTACGTATCATGTGAATTAGGAAAGACGAAAGCGAAGGGAGATTTATTTGACTTATATTTAGAAGAAAATAATATTTCTCCGAAAAATGCAGTTCATATTGGTGATTCATGGAAATCTGATTATGTAAATGCAAAAAAATCAGGAATTAGTGCGGTACATATTCCAAGGGTGATAATAGGCTATGAAACTGAGAAATATAAAACAAGAAGTGAGTATATGCTTCAGAAATTTATAAAGAGTACTGTAGAGAATAATAAATTTGATGAATATGGTACCTTTGGATATCAAAAATTTGGTCCTTTCTTATGGGGATATGTTCGATGGATTCATAATCAGTTAAAAAAAGAAAAAATAAAAAAAGTATATTTCTTTTCAAGAGATGGATATATTATGATGAAAGCATACCAGAAGCTATATCCAAATAATGATGTAGATGTTCATTATTTGGAAGTGTCGCGAAGAAGTTTACGAATACCAACGCTTTGGATGGACTGTAGCTTTGATAACATGCTGACAATGGTGTCACCTTCAAAAAGAATAGCATTAGCATCTATTTTTGATTGTGTAGGGTTGTGTATTGATGATTATCAAAATTTATTGAATAAGTATAAATTTAATGTAAAAGTTACTTTTGATCGTAATAATATTAAGCATGAATCTGAGTTAAGAAAAATGTATTCTGAACTTAAAGAGGATATAATTAATAATTCCAAATTGGAATATGATAAATTAATTCAATATTTAAAGCAGGAAAATGTTATTGGCAAATTCGCAATTGTTGATATAGGTTGGTCTGGGGGAATGCAGAGATTCTTGAAAAAGACGCTTGATACTCTTAATATAAAAAATAATATCTACGGTTATTATATTGGAATAGCAGACTATTATACGAGAAATATGAGTGTTCCACTAAATATGCGAGGGTATTTGTTTGACTTTAAAAATAATTCTAACGAGATTGATAAGAGAAGTAGCTTTGTAGGTTTATTTGAAACGTTGTTTTTAGAGCAAGGTGGGTCAGTGAAAAATTATTCACAAAAAGATAATAAAATTGTAGCAGAAAGATATGAATATGAGTATATGAAAAATGGTAAGCCAACTAGTGAATTAACCAAAGTAAGAGCTGTTCAAGAAGGTGCCTTACAATTTATTGAGACGATTAAAAAAAATAATTTTTTGTCAAAAGAATACTTTACTCCAGACGAGTTATATAGCGGTTTAAGAAATACAGGACAGAGGCCAACGATAAAAGACATACAGATGTTTGCGGATTTTAATTTTTATGATGAAGGAGAAGATGTCAAGTTAGCTAATCCAAAAGGATTAGCATTTTATATTTTCCACCTAGGTAACCTAAAAAATGATTTTTTAAGTTCCAGATGGAAGGTTGGTTTCTTGAAAAGAATGTTTAAATTTAATTTACCTTATGAAAATATATACACTTGGTTGTTGAGATTTAAATAGTGAGGATAGTATGAAGAAAATTTTAATAATTGGATTAACAGAACGAATGGGAGGGGTTGAAACATTTATATATAATACTACGAGATTTTCAAATAAACAAAAGTATGTGTACGATTATTTGGCACATGGAACAGATAAAGTAGTCTTTCAAGAAGAAATTAGCAAATTTTATGATAATGAAAATCATTTTTATTTTGTTCCTAGTGTGAAGAGAAATCCAATTCAGGCATTAAGAGCACTTTCTAAGTTTTATAAGGAGCATGGTGGTGAATACGATTATGTTCATTTACAGACAGGGGCAACCTCTGAATTAATGTACGTCCTTCCCTTTATTAATAAGTATAAGTTTAAATTGATTACACATAGTCATAATGGGAATGGATACTCACCTGTAATTAATTCTATCTTTAAACCACTAGTAAATCTTACTTCTACTAAAAAATTATCATGTTCGAACGAAGCAACTGATTGGTTGTTCGGTAAAAAATATGAAGATAACGTTGAAATTATAAATAATGGAATTGATTCTGAGCAATTTACTTTTAATTTAGAAAAAAGGAAGTACATTAGAAATAAATATAACCTCACAGAAAGTAAGTTTGTAGTTGGTCATATTGGACGATTCTCAGAGCAAAAAAATCATGTATTTATCATTAAGATTTTTAAGGAAATAGTCAAAAAGAATAGTAATGCAGTTTTGATGCTAGTTGGGACAGGAGAATTAGAGGAAAGTATAAAAGAGTTAGTTAAAAAAAATAATTTAATTGACAAGGTAATATTTTGCGGACTACAGAAGGATACTGCAGCTTATTATAGCGCATTTGATGTATTCTTAATGCCCTCGTTATATGAAGGACTTCCTATTGTTGGAATTGAAGCACAGTCTGAAGGCTTGCCATGTTATTTTTCAACTAGTATTTCTGAACAAATTAAAATTACTAAGAATGCTAACTTGGTGTCTTTGAATAATTCTTCTGCTGAGTGGGCAAAGAAGATTACAGAAAGTAAAGTAGCTTTGAATGAGAGAAAAGGATTTGCTAAAGTTATTAATGATAATGGTTATTCAATAAGAGGTACTGTCAGAAAATTAGAGGAAATTTATGAGGTTGATTGAGTATGGATAAAATTAGTGTTATAGTTCCAGTATATAATGTGGAGAAATATTTAAATCGTTGTGTACAAAGTATACTTTCGCAAACTTATAAAGATCTTGAGATAATTTTAGTTGATGATGGAGCGACAGACCGAAGTGGTGCAATGTGTGATACCTATAAAAATGATGATGACAGAATTATTGTGGTTCACAAGCAAAATGAAGGGTTAGGTCTAGCTCGCAATACAGGTCTAAAGTATGCCACCGGTAAATATGTAATGTTTGTCGATAGTGATGATTACATAGATTCCGATGTAGTGGCAAAATTATATGATGACTTAGTGTCAAATATGGCGGATACCTGCATTGGTGGGTTTACTAGAGTTTCCTCGAGTAACATTAAGGAAATCCATGAAAATGCCTATTTAGGTAATACTTTTGAGGGTGATAGTATTAAAAAAATTTTATTACCTAGTATGTTCGGAAAATCTCCAAATGATGATAAGTATACAGAAATGTCAGTTTGGAAAGTTCTATTTACTAAAAGTATTATTGATAGTAATAATATTATTTTTCCATCTGAACGAGAATTTATTAGTGAAGATATTATTTTTGATATAGATTATTATAGTAAGGCAAAAAAAATTTATATGAGCAGCTGTAATGGCTATAATTACTGTGATAATGCTGGAACTTTGACAACTAGATATAATCCTGATCGGTTTAGTCAACAAGTTAAATTGTATAAAGAGTTAATAAAAAGGACTGACAAAATAGGGATTTTAGTTTTTTGCAAGGAGCGATTAGATAATACATTAATTTCCATTGCAAGGTATAGTATAAAATTAGAAGTTAAATACAGAAAAAAGAATGGTATTTTACACGAAAAGAAAAAAATTAAAGAAATTTGTGAGAATAAAGTATTGAAAAATGTATTTAATGAATTTGATAATTCTCAATTACCAATTGGCTCAAAGTTAATTAATTTTTTTATAAAAAATAAGATGATTAAGCCTTTAGAATTTATTATGATTTTAAAGAGTAGGTTGGGAGTTTAAGAAAAAGGAGAAGTAACTTGTAATGATACCTAAAAAAGTTCATTATATTTGGTTAGGTGGGAATAAACTAAGTCCTTTAAGTATGATGGTAAAAAATTCATGGAAAAGGAATTTACCCGAGTATGAAATAATAGAGTGGAATGAAAACAACTTACCTATAAATGAGTTACGCAAGAAAAATAAATTTTTTGATGAATGTTGTAAAAGAAATTTATGGGCATTTATGTCTGATTACCTGAGATTATGGATACTATATAATTATGGTGGTATTTATATGGATACCGATGTTGAAGTAGTAAAAAGTATGGATAAGTTACTGATAAATAAGTCTTTTTTTGGATTTGAATCTGGAAATGAAGCATTGGGCGAATATATAGGTACGGGAGTGATTGGATCTGAAAAAGGAAACAAAACTATAAAATATTTATTAGATTTCTATAACCAAGGAATTTGGGAAGACGATGAGTATGTGAATACTATTCTTTTAAAGAAAATTTATTTGAGAAATAAAAATGTTTTTAAAGAGGCAAAAATCTATCCTCGTTCAACATTCGCTCCATATTCTCCATATGATTATATAGAAAACGAAAAGAGCACTATAGAAAGAAATGAAACAATAACTATACATTGGTATTCATCAAATTGGAACATGTCATTAAAAGGATATTTATTTTTAACAACAAAGAATATACCGAATTCTATATTAAGATATATTATTAAACTTAGAAGGCTTATTGGCTATTTCAAAAGGTATTGGAATTGGGAAAGAGTGCACAATTCATTTTCAAAGAAGCACTAACATATTTTTATGAAATTACGAGGTGAAATTATCATGAGTAGTGACAGTTCACGTGAATCTAGTTATATTAAAGTTATAGGCATAATATTTTATGTTATGTATACTTTAAAGTATAGTTTTGAATTAACTTATATTCACATGTCTAATACAATAGATAGTATGTTACTAATGTTTTGTGTAGTACTAGCTATCTTAGCTATGACAATGATGAAAATGTCTGTTAAAGAATTAATTGTGCTAATAGGTATTATTATCATTGGTTTAAGTGTTTATTGGTCATCAAAAGAGTCTCTGTACATAATGCTTATTTTTGCAGCAATAATGATTAGAACTACCGATTATAGAACAGCGCTATGGACTATCTTTATAACTAAATTTATTTTAACGCTGATGATAGTTTTGTTGTCGCTACTTTCAATAATTCCAATAGGGCATATGCTAGTGCCCAAAGGAATCTTTGGATTTGTAATGGGGTATAGCTTAGGATTTAGTCATCCTAATAATATGGCTGAATCAGTATTTTTTTTAATAGCTGCTTATTTATGTATAAAGGAAGAAAAAATTACAATCTATGATGGTATTGTTATAGCAATTGTAGAGGAGGCTTGCTACCAAATTACTAAGTCAAAGGCAACGTTCTTGCTGATAATATTAATGTTACTACTAATTTTTTTACGAAATACATCTTTTATAAAATTTATAATAAAAAAATTATATGGAATATATATATTGCTAATTAGCTTAGTTATTTCGATATTATTACCGATGATTTATGCAATGTCTACTGGGGTAGTTCGTTCTATATCATTTGAACTAAATGGATTATTAAACGGTAGGTTATCTAATGCTAGTCATTTATATGAGTTGTTCAATCTTACATCTTTTGGTGAAATAGTAAATGATGTAGCTTTGAAGCAAAGATTTGGGTATGGTGTTGTTGACAATGGATATTCTTTCGCACTATTTAATTATGGTATAGTTGGATTAACATTAATTATGTTACTGTATTTAATATCTGTCAGAAATTTACTGAAACAAGGACATTTTGTTTACGTGATTGTAATATTAATGTTTTTAACTCTTGGTATTTCTGAAAATATCATTAGAGCACCATATATGAATTTTACGATGATTTTTTGGTATGAAGCCATCTTTTTTAATCAGGGACTAAATAAAGATGCTACTAAGATTATCTAAAGGAGTGCAGACTATGATTTCATTTATTATTCCTGTATATAATGCAGAAAAGTATATAAATAGATGTTTAGATAGTTTTTTAGCTCAAACTAGTAAAGATTTCGAATTAATTATCGTTGACGATGGTTCATCGGATAAATCAATTGAACTAGTGCAGAATTATTGTTCTAAAATAAACGTAAGAATCGTACTGTCAAATCATACAGGTGTATCACATGCACGGAATGTAGGATTAGAAGTGGCAAAGGGAGATATTATTGGTTTTTGTGACATAGATGATGTAGTAAGTAGTGAATTGGTTGCTAGTGTAAAAAAATCTTTCGATTGTAATACTGATATAGTTTATGTATTAGCTAAAGAAGTTCAAGATAATAATATTGAAAAATTTTTAAATAATTATAATTTTTCTACGACTAGCCACAATATAAGCGTAAATAATTTTCTAGACAAGATTTTGTTTGATGATAGCGTTTATGGCTCAGTGTGGAATAAATTTTTTTCTCCAAAAGTAATATCTAGTATTTTTTTTGATGAATCTTTAAATATGTGTGAAGATTTAGAATTCCTTTATAGGGTAATAAATAAGCAACGGGATACTTTAAAAATTAAGGAAATTTCGAAAATTTTGTATGGATATGTTCAAAGTGGGGGGAGCACTACTAAAATAGAAAATTTATACACAGATACAAAAACTAATGAATTTTCTTATGGAAAGGCATTAAAACAAATGATTAATATTTCTCCTAATATGAAAGAGGAATCTATGTTAAAGGCTAAGCTGTTTGAAATAGCTAGTTATTCTTTAATAAAAGGAATGTATAGTAATTTTGGGCAACGCACCTCTCTAATTAACGAGTCAAAAGGTGCAGTTAGATGCTATTTATCCAGTAAACACTACAGCAACAAACACAAAATTAAAAGAATAGTAAAATGTGTAATAAAAATATTAGGATGAATATTTCTTATTTTGTTGGGAATTTGTGACTGAAATGTGAGCTAGAAGAAAGGTTATTAAGTGAAAGCAAAGAAAAGTATATTACTTGTAACGATACAAGATGATTATAATATTGGAAATAGGCTTCAGAATTATGCTCTGCAATATTTGTTGACTAATCATGGTTTTGAGGTAACAAATTTAAAGGATCGGATTGAAACATCAGCTGGTGTAAAGGAAAATATTAAAATTATCATAAAAAATGTGTTATCTTTAGTAGGTATTAAAAAATATAAAAAGCAGATGCTAATTGAAAATAATATGCGGAATAGGTATATGGCGAACAAACAGTTTTCTATAAATAATATTAATAATATTATTCAGATTAACCATACATCTGTATATGAAGAGGATTGGAGTAAATATAGCTTAGGAATAGTTGGTAGCGATCAAGTATGGCATAAATGGTTTGATGACGGTTATGAGTTACCATATTATTATTTACAATTCTTGCCTAAAGAAAAGAGAGTTTCGTATGCAGCAAGTTTTGGTTTTGAAGACTTTCCAGCAGAAGATAAAGTGCAACATATAGAGGGAATACAAGGGATGAATAAGATATCATGTCGTGAATCTGGTGGATGTCGTTTAGTAGAGCAAGTTACTGGGGAGAAGGTGCCACATGTTTTAGATCCGACTTTATTGTTAACGAAAAATGAATGGGAAAATCTTATTAAGGACAGTAATGAATATTCTAAAAATCAAGGAAGTTATATTTTCGTATATTTTTTAGGAAATATAACATCAGAATATCAGAAAGAAATTGATAAGATAGCTAATAGTAGAAAAACTAAAATTATTGATTTTCTAAATTTTGAAGATGAAAATATTTCGTCATGTGGACCTAAGGAATTTGTTAATTTAATAAAAAATGCTGATTATATTTTTACAGATTCATTTCACTGCTGTGTATTTTCTATTTTATTTAATAAAGATTTTAAAGCTTTTCGACGTAGTCAATCAGGTATGGAGAAAATGTTTAATCGTATTGAAGAACTGTTAGTGAATACTGGAAACCAAGATAAGGCTTTTGGCGGGGTAAGTTCAAATATAATTACCAAAGATTTTCAAAAACTTCAACAAGCATCACTTGATTATTTAGAGGAGATTTTAAGAGACAGAAAATAGTTGTGTAATAGATACATTTGTAATATGGCTAGGTGTTTAATATTTTCACTGTAGTGTGAGAATTACTCTTACATGCAATTGTTACTTTAGTTTTTTGTTTAGCCATATAATCAAAATTTATAAGATGAAGACAACTTTAATTATTTTGGTTTTATGAGATGAAGTAAATTTAAAGTATGGATACCACTAGCATTTACAAGTATATAGATGTCAAAACTATAAAGTACAAGTTCGATTTTTGATATTTTGTTAGGGGTATTAATTTGGAAAGTTAACGTATTGGATGAGATATTTATAGGAATAAATCCTAATGAAACGCTAAGGATATTTCTGATGATTTTTTAAATTTAAGATAAAATAACTATCGAGGAAGTGATAAACGTTGGAATTTAATCGTACGCAAAATGCTGCGAGAAATATATTCTTTGGTATGGTACTGAAAGTATATCAGTTAATTGTGCCGTTTGTAATGCGGACAGTTATGCTTTATTACTTGGGAATTCAATATCTGGGGTTAAATAGTTTGTTCACCTCAGTTCTTCAAGTATTAAATTTGGCTGAACTTGGAGTAGGAAGTGCCATGGTTTATAGCATGTATAAACCTATCGTTGAAAATAATCGTGCTCAAATTCGTTCTTTGATGCGCCTTTATCGTACGTATTACCGCATAATTGGTCTGGTTATTTTGGTTTCTGGTACTATTTTAACACCATTCATACCACATTTAATTCATGGTAGTGTTCCTAGTGATATGAATATCTACATTCTGTACTTATTAAATCTGGCAGCGACTGTTTTATCTTATTGGCTTTTTGCTTATAAGAACAGTATTTTAAATGCGTATCAAAGAGTAGATGTCGTAAGTAAGGTAACTCTTTTTACCAATACAGTGATGTATGCGTTTCAAATATGGATGATTGTTGAATTTAAAAATTATTATGCATATATTATAGTAACACTGGCTAGTCAGGTTTTGACTAATATATTGACAGCTATTGCGGCCAACAAACTTTATCCTGATTTAAATCCTGGCGCGCCACTAGATAAAGAGGAAGTTAAAATTATCAACCGAAGAATCCGTGATTTGATGACATCAAGATTGGGTTCTGTGGCGATGACTACTTCAGATACAATTATCATTTCAAGTTTCTTAGGCTTAACGATTTTAGCGCAGTACCAAAATTATTTTTATATAGTAACAGCAGCTGCTGGAATTTTGGGAATTGTGTTTAATTCTGTTACAGCAGGAATTGGTAATAGTTTGATTGTTGAAACTAAAGAAAAAAATGTTCAAGATTTGGCAAAGTTTACGTTTATAATAAGTTGGGTAAGTGGTGTTGGTGCTGCGTGCATGCTGACTCTTTTCCAACCATTTATGGAATTATGGGTAGGAAGGAAAAATTTATTGTCGTTTGGCGTGGTTGTATGTATGGCAATTTATTTCTTTGTTACAGAAGTTAATCAATTATTAAATACATATAAGGATGCGGGTGGCATATGGCACAAGGATCGTTATCGCACTTTGGTTGTGAGTATGATAAATATTTTTTTAAACTTACTAATGACACCGTTCTTTGGAGTCTATGGGGCAATGTTGTCAACAGTTCTCGCTATTTTATGTGTAGGGATGCCTTGGATTTTTTATAATTTGTTTACAACAATTTTTGAAAAACGTCACTTGAAGAAATACTTAAAAAAAGTAATATTATATGTATTTGTGACTATTATAGGCTGTGTTTTTTCTGTTGTGATATGCTCATTTATTAAAACAAGTTTAGTGCTGTCCTTGATAATTAATTTAATAATTAGTGTAGTAATTATGGATATTTTATATTTTGTGGTATATCGTGGACAATACGAATTTTCAGAGACTATAAAGTTAGTAGATAAACTTACAAAACATAAAATTCCATTGCTGAAAAAATTTATATAAGTTGGAGAGATAGACGTGGATATTAAGAAAATTGACAATAGATTAAAATCATATAATGAGGCTAGTGGTGTTATATCATACTATAATAACTCTAAAATTAAGTTAAATGAGTATGGAGAATACGAAGAGAAAATTGATAATACAACTATTCTTAACGGTATTTCTCCTAATTATACTGATATAACTAATGAAGACGAAATATCTAAAGAATTATATGGTAATTTAGACGGTATTTTCTATGATAAACGAATTGGATATTACAAATCTCTCTACGTAGGGCATGTTGCAGAAGGTAATTATCGGAAAAATGCTAGTTCTGGTGGTGTAGGAACATGGATTTTTAAAGAATTATTTGAGCGTAACCTAATTGATGGTGTTATTCATGTTAAGCAGACCTCAGGTGATGTTGACAAGTTGTTTTCTTACCAAATTTCTAAAAGTATTGAGGAAATTCAAGACGGTGCAAAAACTAAATATTATCCTGTAGAGTTGTCTGAAGTACTTGAAATTGTTAGGAATACACCTGGTAGATATGCGATAATTGGAATTCCTAGTTTCATCTATGCATTAAGATTACTTTCTAAGAAGGATGCCATTATTGGTGAAAGAATCAAATATATGATTGGTTTAATTTGTGGTCATCAAAAGAGTAGCACATTTGCCGATTTTATGGGTTGGCAATTAGGATTTAAACCGGGAAATATGACATACATTAATTTCAGAAAAAAATTACCCGGCAGACGTTCATCCGATTACGGCATCGAAGTTCATGGCTATATTGATGGTAAATACACTGAAAAAATTTCACCAACGTCTGAACTGTTAGGACAAGACTGGGGACAAGGTTGGTTTAGAGTCTTTGCGTCAGACTATACGGATGATGTTTTTAATGAAACAGCTGATTTAGTGTTAGGTGATGCTTGGTTACCTGGATATACAGACGACAGTGATGGAAACAATGTTGTTATTGTTAGGAATGAGGCAATTGATGAAATTATTAAGGAATCACTTAAAAACGGAAATTTGAATTTTGATGATACTGACGCTGATACAATTTTCAAGTCTCAAAGTTCAGGTTATCGTCACCTCTATCAAGAATTACCATATCGCTTATATAAACGTGATAAAGAAGAAATGAAACGTCCTAAAAAACGCGTAGAAGCCTCCGAGGATATTCAACCAAAGCGGAGAAAAATTCAAGATATTCGAGAAGATATTTCTATTAATAGTCACATTTACTTTAAGGAAGCTGTTGAAAAAGGGGATTTACAATATTTTATAGATAAAATGATGCCATTATCCAATCAATATTACCAATTGTATAGAAAGACACTACTTAGGCGTGTCATGGGTAAATTGAAGCGGGTTCTGTCAAGTAGAAAAATACTTTAAACATGTTGACAATAGAGGGAAATAGATGATAATTGAGAAAACAAAACGATTAAGTAGTAGTCAGAGTTATAAAATTCAGATGA
>NZ_AZFH01000087.1:0-1878 GCF_001435735.1 Ligilactobacillus equi DSM 15833 = JCM 10991 | reverse complement strand
GGGGGGGGGGCGCAAGTTTATTGTCGCCCCTTTCTGAATTTTGCGGTTGGCTTGTTCCTTTTCATGAGTGGAATGCTTTCTAATGTGGATCAGTGGAATGTAAAAAAAAGACTCAAAAAGGTAATAATTCCATATGTCATTTGGACTATTATATATGTGATTCTATACCACGCCTCTCAGCCTATGGTGATTCCCAAGGAGTTTTTGAAAGCCTTATTCACCGGTTCTGCTGCTGCAGTTATGTACTATGTCTTTGTTTACTGTGAGTTAACCATTTTGATGCCTGTAATCGATAAGATGATAAGCTCAAAATTTAAATACCTTGGTTTTGTCATTTCACCTATCGAAATAATATTGATGAGGTTGATTCCTCTAGTTTCAGGGCATGAGGTTAATAAATATTTGGCAATTGTTATGTCACTTTCTTGTTTAGGGTGGTTCACTTACTATTATCTCGGATATGCTCTTGGAAACGGTTTTATTAAAATTGAAATTAACCACACTGTCTTAATTTTTATGTGGTTTGTTACCATATTCTTCCAAATTTTGGAGGGATACTGGTATTTAAAATTAGGGGAAACTAATTGCGGAACCCAGCTTAAACTAAGCTCAATTTTAACAGGAACAATCTTTGTTATACTTATCTACAAGTTTATCTATTCTGATAACAGCGTACGTGTTAACGTTCTCAAAGTTTTAGGTGATTATTCATTTGGCATCTATTTTGCACACCTAGCAGTTATGACTGTTTTATCTAAGCTTTCGAATTATTCCACGGTGGCGATTTATCCTGTTAATGGAGTAGTCGCTATTCTTGTAACATTCGCTTTGTCGTTTATCGGTCGGAAAATCTTGGGTAAATACAGTGGTTATCTTGCCTTGTAGCCTTTTTTTCAATAATCAGATATAAGTAGTTATGACTACAGGTATGTCCAAAGTAACAATCGTAAAGTTTATAACGTAAACATGGTGCAACGACGTAAGCATCACATAAGATAGCATTCTATTCAAGTCAGGTGTTACTTGGTACAATTAAGATATTAAATGAATAGAAGACACTTTTCATGAAGTTAAGTGATGTTGTTAGGATAGTGACGAACCACAGAGTTCTAAATCCAGGACGGGTTTAACTACACAAGTTAATGTTAAAAGTGTTAAAATTAAAATTTTCAGTGGAGCGTCTCGTGACACTTACAGTCACTATAACTGTGTTTATGGCTACTTATGTACGACTTGTGTTGATAGACCATGTAAAGTTTTAGTGGACGAAATTGGATAAAAAAAGACCCCCTAGTGGTAAAATACAATTGGAATGAAGTGAACCCCCTAAGTTGAATACTAAATCCGACTTTAAGGGGAACTTCAAAGGGTAAAACGACAAATAAATACCTAGATACCACGTATAAAGTAGTCTGGGAGGCTCGCAGTATTCAACAGATGTTTGCATTCGGTAAAAAAGAACATATAATAAAAATAGAAAAAGGACGATTGTAATTTTATAATCATCCTTTGCTAGACAGACCGTTTAAGACGGTAGTGAAGTTGTTAAACAGTAAAAATGCCGCTCAAGAACCTGCCAAAGTTACTAAGAGCGGTTTTTTGGTGGTCATCTTTTGTTGCGATTGTCGATATAAGCCAACAATGCAAGCATAAGCGCTCCAAACGCTATTAGGTCGCCGAAACTAAACACAAGGTTGTTTCCTTTCGTGAGAATTACTTAGAAATATAAAAATTGCAAATCTCGTTATATTAACCATAAAAATGTATTACTTACGCGACTTGCTAGTTCGTAATATTTGAAAATTCGCAAAAAAAGCTTAAAAGGGTTAAACTCTAAATAAAAAAACTAAAAACCAAAAAAGGAGTCAAACCATGTTA
>NZ_AZFH01000012.1:0-27711 GCF_001435735.1 Ligilactobacillus equi DSM 15833 = JCM 10991 | reverse complement strand
AACCCTGTTAAGCTTTTTTTGCGAATTTTCAAATATTACGAACTAGCAAATCGCGTGATAAGTTATTATTTCTTCTTATTGTAAATTATAAGCCTAGTCTTGAAGATTGTCTAAACATTTCCAATATGCAAAGGTTCCTTCATGTATTTATAACTCTTTTCCATAATCAACAATGTGTCACCTATTAACAGACACTGTGACATTTAATCGCTGACTAATACTGTTTCAAAGCAAAAAAGGCTCCTATTTCTAGGAACCTTTTAGTTGTTATGCTAAACTTTGACCGTAAGCATCCACTTCACGGATGGCTTGGGCATATTTATCCGGATCGAACGGCGTATTTTTGTATTCGTTGGTGGTCATAGCCCCTTGCACAATAGCTTCAACATCACTATCTTGTAAGCCAATTTCGGCTACAAAGTTAATTGAAGTGAACTAAAAAAAGACCAAGGCATAAACCTTGGTCGGGGCGGGACAGAGTCTTGCCGTCCCCAAATGGCTATAAGAGTTGGTGTGTGCGTATCACTCTGAGCGTGCAAAACGAGTGCGATACACCAACGGAGAGTCCGCAAGGACTACTGCAACTATCCTCGTGATAGTTGTGCATTGCCTAAACGTCTTTTAGTATCATGGCAGTATCTGACTGCCAGTGCTAGAAGCTCGGTACTTCAGTACCGAGTTCATTCACTGTCATAATTCATCATCCCTTCCCCTCGTAATCTAAGAAACATTTTCAAGTAATTTTGATTAATGTATCATGAGAAAATTAAATACTCAAGTGAATTCTCCTAAAAAAACATTTTTATCAAAAAATGTTCGAATTCATTAATTTTTTGATAAAAACTGTGACAAAAAGTTTTTTCTGTGCTATACTATCTAAGTACCTTAATTAAAAGGTTACATATTTCAATCCAAACTCTAGCCCGTGGTATTTCCAATCCTACCACGGGCTTATTTTTGCGCTAAGCCCCCTAGCAGTTACAAATTTTAGTCCTTCTCCTGCTTATTCTAATTATTGTCAGTCTCTTTCTTCTGCACTATAATCATATTATAGCTAAGTGGAACTCTCTTCTTAGCTCTAGCTATAAAAGAAAATTACGAGAGGAGTTTATTATGCACATACTCTATACCAAGATTAAAGACTTCGTGATTCGACGGGCAACCATTTTAAAATTGCTCTTCGTTTTGTCCGTCTTGGTCTTCGTGGTCGCCGAAATTGGTCGTAGTCTAAAAGGCACCGATTGGAGTCGTGTTGGCGCTGACCTCGCTTCACGCTCACCTTTAGACTTTGTCATCATGCTCGTCTGCGGGCTGATTGCTGTAAGCCCCATGCTGATTTACGACTTCACAATTGTTGAATTTTTACCCGGAAAATTTTCGAAAAAATACATTATTAAAAGTGGTTGGATTACCAATACCTTGACGAATATTGCCGGTTTTGGGGGCTTTTTGGGCGCAGCGATGCGGGCTACTTTCTATAAAGATCGTGCCAGTCGCCAGGAAATTCTCTATGCAATTTCAAAAATTGCGCTTTTCTTATTATCGGGGCTTTCCGTACTTTCCTGGGTAGCGCTCTTGGATATTTACTTTCTCCACGATAATGTTGACCTCCACCAGTACTGGTTTTGGTTACTACTTAGTGGGCTTTACTTTCCCCTCTTGTTTATCGTGACGCGCTTTAAGGACAATAAATTTTTCCATGACCTTAACTCCCGCCAATCTTGGCGCTTAGTACTTGGCTCGACCTTAGAATGGGGCTTTGTCGCCCTCTTCTTCTTATTAATCGGAAAAGTCCTCGGGGTCGATAACCACTTACTCCTTTACGCTTTTCCCCTTTACATCATCGCGTCGGTACTTGGAATCGTTTCGATGATTCCTGGTGGCTTAGGTTCCTTCGATGTTTTCATGTTACTAGAATTAGTAAACTTAGGCATTCCTAAAGAAACCATTTTAGTGTGGATTATTTACTTCCGAATTTTCTACTACTTTATACCCGTTGCGTTGGGAATTTTCTTCTTTTTGCACAATATGGGAGCAAAGGTTAATACTTATTTTGATGGCATTCCTGCTGAAGCTTTATCCCGTTTTGCCCACAGTTTGATTACCCTTTTCCTGTACTTTTCGGGTATCTTCATGTTTATGGAATCAGCCGTACCAGAATTAACAATCCGCAATAAATTTTTGGTTAACCTCTATCCTTTGACCTTCTTATTTATCCACCAACTAACCAATATTTTCTTCGCCTTTGCCTTGCTTGGCTTGGCGCGGGGAATTTACTCGCGGGTGAAAAAAGCTTACCTACCAACTTTGGTTTTCGTGGTGATTGGGATTTTGAACACCCTCTACCAAAACTTCAACTTGTCCCTGATTGTTTATTTGGGAATTGTTTTAACACTGCTCTTGCTATCATCTAAGTCTTATTATCGCAAGCAATTGCAATATTCCTGGGGAGCTTTTTGGGTTGATGGGCTCATCTTCGGGGGTGGTTTCATCCTCTATGTTTTAGTCGGCGTTATCAACCGGCCTAAATTTACCCTCCATCACCATGTACCCACCCAACTCTTTTTCCCGGACCAAAGATTATGGTTTTCAGGTTTAATCGGAATTGTCTTAGCTGTTTTAGTTTTGGTCGCCATTATTCATTATCTGACTCACGGTGAGGATCCCTTCGTGGATGAAAAGCCGGACTTAAGTCGCGCCCAAGCTGTGATTGCTAATTTTGGGGGCAATGAAACTAGTCACCTTGCCTTTTTAGGCGACAAAAATCTCTTCTTCTACCAAGCCCAAGGCCAAGATCAAGTCTTTTTCATGTATCGTAAAACTGTTAATAAATTGGTCATTATGGGGGAACCGGTGGGAAACTCCGCCTACTTTGAAGTCGCGATTGAGGCCTTCTTAGAAAAAGCCGACCTCTACGACTACGAACTGGTCTTTTATGAAGTCGGTGAAGACTTGACCATGTTGTTGCATAGCTATGGGTTTGACTTTATTAAAGACGGGGAAGACGCCTGGTTGAATTTAGCTGATTTCACTTTAACGGGTAAGAAAATGAAAGGAACCCGAGCCTTAATCAATAAGTTTGACCGCGAAGGTTACCAGTTTGAAATCTGGCAACCACCTTTCTCACCTGAAGCATTCGCTAAATTAAAGACTATATCCGATAGTTGGTTGGAAAAACAAGCTGAAAAAGGTTTCTCACTCGGCTTTTTCTCTGAAAATTACCTCAACCAAGCGCCTATAGCGGTGGTTTCCGACGCCAAGGGCGAACCTGTCGCCTTTGCGACTTTGATGCCAACTGGTAGCAAGAAAATCTTGACGATTGACCTTATGCGCCATAATCGTCAAACCGCCCCTTCTGGTATCATGGACGAAGTTTTCGTCAGCCTTTTCCGTTATGGGCAAGAAGAGGGTTACCAACAGTTTTATCTCGGCATGGCTCCCTTAGCTAATGTCGGGCAAAATAAGTTCTCCTTCTTAGGTGAACAAATCGCTCACTTTATTTATGAATATGGCCATAAACTTTACGGTTTCCAAGGATTACGCAACTATAAAAATAAGTTTGCCACTTCTTGGCACGCCAAGTACATTGCCTATCAAAAGAAGAGCATCCTGCCTTCCACTATGTTACAATTAGTCCTTTTAATCAACCAAAGAGCCGACCAAAAACCTAGACGGTTGAAGGACTTCTTACAAAGATAAACTAAAAAGCGTTTGCATCATGAAGTGCCTTATAATTGTTAGACAAAAGGACTAACGATTGTGAGGCATTTTTCTATGACAAAAAAACGCACTCAAAAATAAAGCTAAAAAGAAGCCAAAAGTCCCGCACTTTTGGCTTCTTCTACGTAAAGAGTTGTATTTGATATTAATTTAATTATTTGTGGTAACGATCAAAAACATCACTAAAAAGTTGGTAAGTGAAATTTCTCGTAGTTGGTACCACACAATCTGCTTGTCTTAATTCATTTTTATCTCCGACTGCAACTGCTACCATGTCTGCAGCTTTGATTGCTGAAACTCCGGCAACCGCATCTTCAACACCAACACATTGATTAGGGGCTACTCCAACTGCTTTAGCACCAGCTAAAAAGATATCTGGAGCAGGTTTTCCTGCTTTAACTTTGGCTGGGTCAGCTACAGCATCAAAAACATGTGCTAAACCAAGCTTTTCTAAAATAAATGGTGCATTCTTTGAAGCTGAAGCTACTGCTAATTTAACACCATTTGCTTTTAAATCTGTCAAAAGCTTAGAAATACCAGGTAAAATATCTTCTTTAGTTAATTTACTAATAGCTTCAACGTAGTAATCATTCTTCTTATTGGCTAAGTTTTGTACTTCTTCTTTTGAATACTTGTCTAATAAGTCTCCAAATTTTAAGATAGCTTCCAAAGATTCAGTTCGACTAATTCCTTTTAAATTTGTTTCAAAACTAGCTGGTAAATCCAAATTAAACTCTTCTTTAGCTAACTTGCTCCAAGCTTGAAAGTGGAATTTGGCTGTATCGGTTACAACCCCATCTAAATCAAATACTGCTGCTTGCATAATTTCACCTACTTTAATTCTAAATCCTTACCGTTCAAATTAATTGTTAAAGCTGGTCCTTCTAAAAGACTAACTTGGGATACATCCTTGCTTGCTTTAACTTCAAGTAACCGACCTCTAAAGTTAATTCTAAATTCATACCCATCCCATTGTTTTGGTACAAATGGTGCAAAGAATAACTTACCATCCTTAACCCGCATACCTGCAAAACCTTGGACAATAGCTAACCATGAACCGGTCATAGATGTAACGTGTAACCCATCAACTGTATCATTATTGTAATTATCAAGGTCAAGTCGTGCTGTTCGTGAGTAAAGTTCGAAAGCTTTTTCTTCTTTATGCAAGTCCGCTGCAACAATAGCATAAATAGATGGTGAAAGAGATGATTCGTGAACCGTGTATTGTTCATAGAAGTCAAAGTTTCTTGCTTTTTCTTCTTTTGTAAATTTATCAATAAAGTAGTAAATCCCTTGCAAGACATCAGCCTGCTTGATGTATGGTGACCGTAAGATATGATCCCAAGACCAATTTTGGTTCAATGGTAATTGGTCAGCAGGAATTTCTGAAACAGGTCGTAAGTCCTTGTCTAAGAAACCATCATGTTGAACAAAAATCCCAAGTTCTTTATCTTCTGGCAAGTACATGTTATCAGCGATTTCTTCCCATTTAGCAAGTTCTTTTGACTCTAAACCTAATTGACTTAATTTTTCAGGACTAACTTGACTAGAAACTTCTTTAGCATACCGTAAACACCATTGTGCTAAAAGGTTAGTGTACCAGTTGTTATTAACATTATTTTCATATTCATTAGGACCAGTTACCCCATGAATCATATATACTTGCTTTCTTTGAGAGAAATGAACCCGATCAGCCCAGAAACGAGCAATTCCTACTAAAACATCAAACCCATCATGAGTTACATATTCAGTATCCCCAGTATAACGAGTGTAATTGTAAATAGCATAAGCAATGGTTCCATTTCTATGAATTTCTTCAAATGTAATTTCCCATTCATTATGACATTCAATCCCATTGAAGGTAACCATTGGATATAAAGCACCCTTCAACCCTTGTTCTTTTGCATTGTGGAAAGCACCTGGTAATTGCTTGTAACGGTATTCAAGTAAGTTTCTTGTTACAGATGGTTCAGCTAAAGAAAGGTATAAAGGAACGGCAAACGCTTCTGTGTCCCAGTAAGTAGCACCACCGTACTTTTCACCAGTAAAACCTTTTGGTCCAATGTTCAAGCGTGCATCATTACCATAGTAAGTTGAGAAAAGTTGGAAGAGATTGAAGCGAATCCCTTGTTGTGATTCATCATTGCCCTTAATTTTAACATCCGCCTTTTCCCAACGTTTCGCCCAAACATTTGCTTGAGCTTCTTGCAATTCTTCAAAGGAGAGTTTACTTTGCTTGTGTGATAATTCCTCAGCCGCTTTATCTAAACTTGTTTGATCGGCATAATCACGAGAAGTTACTACAACAACTCTTTTTTCAAAATCAGCAATTTCTCCTACTTCTAAATTTTTGGCATAACTGTTAACAGTCTTTGTTTCATCTTTAAAAGCCCCGATACTTTCAAAACTACCTTTGTGGTCACTGACCATTTCAACTGTAAAACGAGGTGTGCCAAAATTATTTTTAATAGTTTCGGAAACTAATTTAGAACCTTGTTTTGTATTAGAAGTTGCGTGTACTTCCCAGAAATGTTCATCGTAATTAGCATCTTCATTAAAGACATTAGCATCAATGAAAGAATCAACCTCAACCTTAACGGCCTTTTGTCCCAAGTTTTCAAAAGATAACTTGTTAGCATAAAGCTCTTTAAAGTCAGCACTGACAAAACGAACAGAAGTTACCTTGACTTTTGCATCTTCTTTTTCCACTACATATGATCGAGTCAAAAGCCCCTTTTTCATATCCAAAGCTAACTCGAAATCAGAATACTTATCTTTAGCTAGGTCAATTGAACTGTTATTTAATTTGATATCAACAGAAACAAAGTCAACGGCATTAATAACTTTACCAAAGTAAGCTGGATAGCCATTCTTCCACCAACCGACCCGCGTCTTGTCTGGGAACCATACTCCTCCAAGGTAAATTCCTTTGTGGGTATCATCTGAGTATTTTTCTTCAAACATTCCCCGCATCCCCATGTATTCATTACCAATTGAAGTCATAGATTCTTGCAAACGTTTGTTATCTTTATCTAATGTATGTGTCACGACCTTCCAAGGGTCAATTTCAAATATTCTTTGCATAATAATTAGTCCTCTTTTCTTTTATTCTTGGTAAGTTTCTTTAATAAAGCCTACACTCAAAGCACCTAAAAGGATGGCAAGTGCAGCCACAATGAACATATGACCTTGTACGCCACCTAAAGCTGGGTACAATGAAAAACTCAATACAGAAGCAATAATTTGTGGTAAACAAATGCAACCGTTGAATAAACCAAGGTAAGTCCCCATTCGCTTACC
The DNA here is from genome assembly GCF_001435735.1 of Ligilactobacillus equi DSM 15833 = JCM 10991. Taxonomy (NCBI): domain Bacteria; kingdom Bacillati; phylum Bacillota; class Bacilli; order Lactobacillales; family Lactobacillaceae; genus Ligilactobacillus; species Ligilactobacillus equi. The sequence goes on along the minus strand of NZ_AZFH01000012.1, from coordinate 20,691 downwards.
GGATAAGGCATTAGTAACAATGGTAAGTGGGTAAGTGTTCATAGCAGCCCAGGCAATCCCAACTAAGATAAATGAGAAAATCAAAGCTGTCTTAGAGTGTATCATAAAAATGGATGCAAAACCGATTGCACCAAGGAATAAACTTCCTGCATAACCAGCCTTGTGGTATTGGTTAGGAATCTTAGCTAAAACATAAGACCAAACAACAGCCGCAATCGATTGCACAGCCGCTAAAATTCCATACCAGTTACCTGCTGCTTGATAACCCGCACTTGTAGCATCAGTTGTGTGCCAAACATTTTCAGCGATTGTCCCTGTTGAGTAAGTCCAAAGGTATTGGAAACCAAACCAGCAGAACAATTGAACTAAAGAAACAGTCCAAAAGGCTTTCGGTGCTTTCTTCAAAAGTTTAACGAAACTTTCTGATTCTTCATTATCTTCAACCGCAATTCCATGGTATAAAGCATAAGTATCTGGATCATATTCTTTAACCTTGGTAATTGTTAAAGCACTTGTTAAAACTAGAAGTGCAGCTCCAATGTAAAAAGCCCAAACAACAGAATTTGGAACAACCCCTTTAGCTGCTGTATTAGAAACACCAAATAGGGTTAACAAAAATGGAAAAATTGCAGCTAACACAGCTCCGGTATTAGATAAGAAGGATTGGATTCCATACGCATAGCTTTTTTGGTCATCATTGACCATGTCACCCACCATCATCTTGAATGGTTGCATAGCCACGTTTGATGATAAGTCAAGTAACGCAACGGTGATCGCCCCAAACCATAAGGCAGCAAGCGAGCCATAGCCAAAGCCAAAACTACCAGAATTAGGTAAAAGCATCATTACAATTACAGCTACGATTGCCCCTAACAAGAGGTAAGGTAAACGTCGTCCCCCTAACTTGGGTAACCAAGTTTTATCAGAATATTTCCCAACAAGCGGTTGCACAATTAAACCAGCAAGTGGTGGTAAAATAAAGAACCAACCTAAATTATTGGGGTCAGCCCCCAATGTTTGGAAAATCCGACTCATTTGTGATGACTGTAAAGTAAAGGCCGTTTGAACCCCTAAAAAACCAAAATTAATCATCCAAATCTTACTGCTTGCAAGAGTTGGTAACCCTTTGGTAGGCTTTTCGTCAACGTCTGCATGGTGATGTGTACTCATATCCATCTATAAAACCCCTTTCAAAAATCAGTAACATTCAAAAGTAAGCGCTTTTCCTTTTACAAGTATGATATTACCACCTTGTGCAATCGGTTGCAATAGTTTTTTTAAAAAAAGTTGCATTTCTGCAAAATTTTTCGTAACAGAAATGCAACTACTTGTATTGAGATGATTCTCTTTCAATAATTTTATGAGGTACGATAACTGAATTTTGCTTAAGTTTCAAAAGCTTATCTTCCCAGTTAATCACCAAAGCCGCTGCTTCTAACCCTAAAAAATGTGGGAAAATATCCACTGACGTCAACGGCGGATTAGAAATTTGGGCAAAAATTGAATTATTAAAGCCTAAAATTCCATATTTTTCACTAGCTACTTGTCTTTGAACATCCAAGGCTAATAAATCATCACTAGCAATAAAGGCATCAACATTTGGATTTTCTTTTAAAAATTTTTGAACCAAGCCTTGATTTTTTTGAGGATTAGTCGAATTAAGTTTTAGAAACGTGTCTTCTAAACCTTTAACTCGCATAGCTCTTTGATAACCCAAATAGCGGTCACTTTGAACAATTTCCATTAAATTAGAATAAACAAAAGTCGGATTAGTGTAACCTTTTGCAAATAGGTACTCAGTTGCATCTGATCCCGCTTTGATATTGTCATTATCAACAAAGTAAACACTATTTTCTCCCAATTCATAAGGTGTTCCAATCACTACATAGCGTAGATTTTTTTGACTCTTAACATAATTTAAAACTGGGTCATTAGCCACTGAGTAGGCAAAGATAAAACAAGTCACTTGACCTTGCTCAATCAACATTTTAGTATTTTTTAAAAGCTCTTGGTCATTTAATCCAGATGCTACTGTGAGCATATAGCCATGTGCATTGCAAATTTCTGAAATCCCTTGAATAATTTGGATAAAAAATGGGTTATCACTAACATCTGCTTGGTTAGCAGGTAAGATAATTCCCACTAAATTATTACTCTTATTAGCAAGGTTTTGAGCTGTAAAACTGGGAGAATAATTTAATTCTTCCATAGCAGCTCGAACTTTTTTCTTAGTCGCTTCACTAATCAAGGGACTATCATGCATTGCTCTGGAGACCGTTGAAGGTGCCATTCCCACAAGCTTGGCTACATCTTTAATCGTCGCCATCGCCATCATCCTTTCAATATCATTTAGCTGAACCTTTTTCTATTTTATTGTACCAAAAATATGCCTTGATACTTATCTAAATCCAATTATTCTTGATAAACTTTGAAAAAGGATGGTTGTGTCATCACAATCCTCCTTACGACAGACCGTTTAAGACGATGGTCAGTTACATGACAACATGAAGAATACCGCTCACGAACTCAGCCAAAGGAGCGATTTTTTGGACTCTTTACGAAAAGCTGTGGATTCCTAGAATAGCAGACCACAGCTTTTAATGTTTAGTAGATTGTAAAATCATGGCAAGTATAATGCTTTTTTCTCTGTAGTTATTTTAATTTAATTTTCGTTTAAAAAGAAAAAATAACATGATATAATATAGACTGGACGCGGTACGGTGGCGACCCTTTTTTGAAAGGAGTGATGCTATGGCAATGGCAAATAGTATTAACTTCAATAATAAAGAAAGGAGTAACCACCGTATGGATAAGTTTTACTTATTCGTCGGAGTTGTCGGTTATTTAACTGTTTTGGTAATGGCTGTTAATGAGTTACTAAACGTATTAAATATTACGTTAGATTTAGTGACTGTGTTATTCAAAAAAACGGTTAGATTAATTGATATTTGGCGAAAACTTTGTAAGAGTTTAGCTGAACAAAAAAATAACCGTCATTAGACGGCTGATTAGTTAATAAAAACAACAAGGTCGTCACCGACCAGTCCTTAGAGGTAAGTGTTAGCAGCACTTGCCTCTTTTCATTTACCATTATAGCTTTAAATTCAATAAAAAGCAATACTAACTATTATTTTGATGGCGGAAAGTTTTAGTGGACATCTCTCCTCCCATGCACTAACACTGGGATTTATAGATTTATCATTTTTTGATCACCAATTTTATCAAACATCTGTTGAATACTACGAGCCTCCGAGACTACTTTATACGTGGTATCTAGGTATTTATCTGTCATTTTACCCTTGCGGGTAACTCTTTTATCAAAATCAACCGCTCGTTGACTTTTACGCTTTTGGTATTCTAAGTGACAGTATTTATCATAAATATCAACTTTGTTGATTAGGCAACATCTAAAGAACATAACACTATCTAGTCCTTCTTTTGACCATACGCATGGTCTCGAACTATCTCTTTCAGCAACCCAATGACTTATATGTGCTTCTGTTGAGTCACCACAATAATTTTTATCAAATATACTTGAACTTAAAAATTTTATGTCATGACTTAGGACAGAACCAAATTATTGTTGTATAGTAGTGTTAAGCATAATAAAAAGCCTCCTAGAGTATTTGTTTCAACTATATTTTACCACTAGGGGGCTTTTTTTATTCAATTTCGTCTACTAAAACTTTACGCGGTCTTCGTGCATGTAGGCTGATTACCTAAAAGCACTGGAAGGAAACTCCTTCATGAATCGTCTTTTATTCGTCATTTTCATTGTGCCTACAGGTACAGTCAAAAAGGTGCTTAAGAAGTTACTTAAGTCTTTACTTGAGGAATAATTAAGTGCCAGGTGCTATCTTCGGATAGTACCTTTTTTATTTTTTAGCGCTTTATTCCCCTATTTCAATAATTCCTGGGCACGGATAATTTCGGCTTTGATTTGAGCAAAACCAGTGCCACCTAAAGAGTTTCTTCTTTCAACGGCCACCTTGCTTTCCAAAGCTTGATAGACGTCAGCTTCAATTAAAGGTGAAATTTCTTGATACTTCTCCAAAGGAATCTCCTGTAACATCGTATCAGTTTGAAGACCAGACAACACTAATTCTCCCACAATTTCATGCGCCTGTCTAAATGGCATCCCCTTATTAGCGAGATAGTCGGCTAATTCCGTAGCGTTGGAGAAATCCCTTTGCGTAGCTTGAGCCATCTTCTCCTTATTAATAGTCGCCGTCGCTAACATTTCCTTCAGCACCTTAATGGCTGGCAGGATCGTCTTGACCGTGTCAAAGACCCCTTCTTTATCTTCTTGCATATCCTTATTGTAGGCCAAAGGCAAAGACTTCATAACCGTCAAAAGCCCCATGAGGTTGCCATAAACCCGCCCCGTTTTCCCACGGACAAGTTCTGCCATATCTGGATTTTTCTTTTGCGGCATAATTGAAGAACCAGTCGCATAGGCATCTGAGAGTTGAAGGTAATTAAATTCATAAGATGACCAAAGAATGATTTCTTCACACAAACGGGATAAGTGCATCATCAAAATTGAGGCATTGCTGAGAAATTCCAAGGAAAAATCCCGGTCGGACACAGCATCTAAACTGTTATGGTACACCTCCGTCAAACCTAACTTTTGGGCGGAAAATTCCCGGTCAATGGGAAAAGTCGTCCCTGCCAAGGCAGCCGCCCCTAGAGGTGAAATATCGGTATGTTGGTAATTGAATTCAAAGCGCTCCACATCTCTTTGTAGCATATTGAAATAAGCCATGAGATAGTGGGCATAAGACAAAGGTTGTGCGTGTTGCAGGTGCGTGTAACCCGGCATAATAGTCTCGACATTTTCTTGGGCTAACTTCAAAAGCACAGCTTGAAAATCTTTAAGTTCAGCAATAATCATTCCCAAACGTTTCTTCAAATACAGGTGCAAATCAGTGGCCACTTGATCGTTACGACTCCGTGCCGTGTGGAGTTTACCGGCTACCGGTCCAATTTCATCAGTCAGAATTTTTTCCAAATTCAAGTGAATATCTTCATTCGCAATGGTAAAATCTAGCTCACCTTGCGCCAATTTGGTTTGTAGCTTGTGCAAACCCGCCGTAATTTGGGCGGTTTCTTCCGTTGTTAAAATCCCGGTCTGACCTAACATGGCTACGTGAGCCAGCGAGCCTTCTAAATCTTCAGCGGCCATGGCTTGGTCGAATTGAATGGAGGCACCAAAGGCTTGTACCCAGTCGGAGGCCTCAGCGGTAAACCGCCCACCCCAAAGTTTATCCGTTGCCATAATTATTCACCTTGATTCTTCGCTTGCACTTGAGCAGAAACTTGCGTTGGTAAGCCCCAAAGTTTAATGAAACCTTGCGCTGCTTCTTGGTCAAATTCGTCGGCTGAAGTATAGGTAGCCAAGTTCTTATCATATAAGGAGTTCGCTGACTTCCGTCCTAAGATAATAATATTACCCTTGAAAAGCTTTAACTTGATTTGGCCGTTAACTACTTTTTGACTTTCCGTCACGAAGGCCTTCATGGCTTCCATTAATGGTGAGAACCAAAGAGCATTATAAATCAATTCCCCAATCTTTTGGTCGATTAAAGGCTTGTAGTGACCTAAATCACGTTCAAAGGTAATGTCTTCTAAAGCTTTGTGAGCCTTCAATAAGACGGTGGCTGCCGGTGCTTCGTAAACTTCCCGAGACTTAATCCCAACTAAACGGTTTTCGATGTGGTCAATCCGACCAATGCCATGCTTACCAGCTAATTTATTTAAAGTCATAATGATTTGGGCCGGTGTCATTTGTTCATCATTTAAAGCTACTGGAATCCCCTTCTTAAAGGTCAAGACAATTTCATCTGCTGTATCCGGCGTATTTTCCAAGGCTTGGGTCATATCAAAGGCATCTTCTGGCGCTGAGACCCATGGATCTTCTAAAATACCAGCTTCATTCGCCCGCCCCCAGATGTTAGCGTCAATAGAGTAAGGACTATCCAAGTCGATTGGCACAGGTACATCGTGTTCCTTAGCGTAGGCAATTTCTTCTTCCCGTGACCAGTGCCAATCCCGAATTGGCGCTTCAACCTTCAAACTTGGGTCCAAGGCGTGAATGGCAACTTCAAACCGGACCTGGTCGTTACCTTTCCCAGTACACCCATGCGCAATAGCAGTTGCACCTTTTTCATGCGCTAATTCCACTAATTTCTTGGTAATCAAAGGCCGGGACAAGGCAGAAACCAATGGATAAATACCTTCATAAACTGCATTGGCTTGTAAGGCAAACATCAAGTAGTCTTTGGCAAATTCTTCTTTAGCATCTAAAACATAAGCTTCACTAGCCCCTACCTTGAGAGCTTTATCATGAATAAATTGTGGATCTTTATCTTGTTCACCAACATCAATACAGCATGCAATCACATCGTAACCTTTATCTTTCAACCAAGGAATGGCTACTGAAGTATCTAATCCACCGGAATATGCTAAAATAATTTTTTCATTCTTCATATTATAAGTCCTCTTTTCATTTTTATTCATTAATTCTGAAATCTATATTTTTAATTTACATCGTTTATGCATTAAAGTCAAGAAATATTTAATGTTTTTTGTATAAATATCCCAAAATATTTTTTCTACTATAGAGAAACCATCTCATTTTTGTTTATACTCAATATTATAATTTTTATTCAAAAATATTGAATTTTTAGGTTGACTTTTGCATAAAATATCGTTAATATGAATTTCATCAACTTAAGAAGTAGAGGTGAATGTAATGAAAATTGCACTTGTTGGGGTGACGGGTTATACCGGCGCCACCCTGTTTAAACTCCTAAAACAACATCCAAAGGTAGATGAAGTCCGCTTGTACGGGCGATCTACTCCTAATGATGATGAATTAGCAGCACTTTTACCGGGATTCCGTCATCTCAGTTTGCATATTCATGAATATTCATCTGTGAATATTATGCAAGAATGTGACTTAGTTTTCTTTGCTACACCAGCTAAAGTTACCAGTCAATTGGCCTTAGACTTTATCCAAGCTGATTTCCCCGTGATTGATTTATCCGGAGATCTCCGTCTTAAAAACTCCGCTGACTACGAACGCTACTATCAAGCTCCCGCTGCTCCAAACCAAGCTTTGCAGGCCGCTTGCTATAATTTAGCGGATTTAAGACAGCCTCAAAGTAATTACATCGCTAACCCTGGTTGCTATGCCACAGCGACCTTGCTAGCCACAATTCCTTTATTAGCTGCCGACTTAATTGACCTTGACTCTTTGATTGTCGATGCTAAATCAGGGCTTTCAGGGGCGGGTAAAAAACTAACGACCTCTTCGCATTATGCCTATATTAATGAAAATTCACTTCCATATAAAGTAAACCAACACCAACACATTCCGGAAATCATTCAGGAACTCCAAACATGGCAACCAGCATTCAAAACCTTGCAGTTCACAACAACTTTAATTCCCGTTACGCGGGGAATTATGGCTTCGGTTTATGCCAAACCTAAAAAGCCTCTCAGCCAAGCTGAGCTTTACCAAACTTTCGCGGACTTCTACCAAGATAAACCCTTCGTCCGTGTCTTAAAAGATGGCTTCCCTAGTCTTAAAGAAGTGGCTTATTCAAACTACACCGATATTGGCTTGGCCTATGATGAAGCAAGCCATACGATTTTTATCTGTAGTGTAATCGACAACCTAATGAAAGGTGCCAGCAGCCAAGCCATCCAAAATATGAACTTATTATGCGGTTTTCCCCTCGAAACCGGTTTAACTGCTTTACCAACATTTTTCTAAACGAAAGGATTCAAAGATATGAAAGAAATTGATTTTAAATGGCCTCAAGGCTTCACTAGCGATGGGCTTCACATTGGCCTCAGAAAAAAGAAACTTGACTTTGGCTGGCTCGTTTCCGAGACTCCTGCGGCTTGTGCCGGAGTTTACACCACCAACCAATTCTGCGCTGCACCTACAGCTTTATGTAAAAAAATTGTATCCGAAAACCATCAACTTCAAGCCTTGATTGTCAATTCCGCCATTGCTAACTCCTGCACCGGTCAACAAGGGATTGACGACGCCTACGCTGAACAAGACATGGTCGCTGCTAAATTAGGTATTCGTCCTAATTTAGTCGGGGTTGCTTCTACAGGTTTAATCGGGGCCTTCTTGCCTATGGATAAGATTGCCGCTGGTATCGACCAATTGACCCACACGACTTCGGCCAATATTTGCCAAGCGATTTTAACCACCGACACCCATCCCAAAACCATCACGTTAGAATTCGAAATTGAAGGCCACACTTGTTTAATGACAGGATTTGCTAAGGGATCTGGAATGATTCATCCTAAAATGGCGACCATGCTGGGCTTTGTTACTACCGACGTTACTATTGACGGCCTTGATTTACAAGCCCTCTTAAACGAAGAAGTTAACCAAACCTTTAACCAAATTACCGTTGACGGTGATACCTCAACAAATGATATGGTCTTGGTCATGGCTAACGGTCACAGCCAAGCACCACAAATTTTACCAGCGACACCAGCTTACCAAAGCTTCAAGGACGCCCTCCACCAAGTTTTAACCCATTTAGCTCAAGAAATCGCCCGGGATGGCGAAGGAGCCACTAAATTAGTGGAAGCCAATGTTAACGGAGCTCAAACAGCTAGGGGCGCCCAACAAATTGCCAAGGAAATCGTCGGCTCCAACCTGGTTAAGGCCGCTATTTTTGGCCAAGATGCCAACTGGGGACGAATTATCTCCACCATCGGGGCTAGCTCCGTACCTATTAATCCTCAAACTGTCGATATCAGTCTCAACGGTCACCCCGTGGTCCACCACAGCCTGGGATTGGCTTTTGACGAAGCCGAACTCAAAGCCACTTTAAGTGCTGATAAAATTACCATCGACGTTAACCTCAACAATGGGTCCGCCCAAGGGCAAGCCTGGGGTTGTGACTTAACCTATGACTACGTTCAAATCAACGCTTCTTACCGGAGCTAGGGGAGGAATTTTTATGCACCAAGATTTAGTCATTATCAAACTCGGCGGCAACGCCCTCTTAGATTTATCCGCCACCTTTTTTCAACAATTACATGCTCTCAAAGCTGCTGGTCACAAAATCATCCTCCTACACGGCGGGGGGGCTATGATTTCAGACCTCAGCACCCAACTTAACTTACCGGTTAAAAAAGTCGCCGGTATCCGTGTAACCGATGAAGCGACTCTAAAAGTTACCAAAATGGTGCTTTTGGGACATATGCAGCCCCTCTTAGCTCAAAAACTCAGCCAGGCCGGCTTCAGCGTAACTTGCCAAAATGCCGCTATGAACCACCTTTTAACTGGTGAATTCCTAGATTTTGAGACTTACGGTTATGTCGGGACCATCACCCAAGCCAATCACGAAGCCCTCTTAAACTTCGACAGTGATATTTTAATCCTGGCTCCCCTGGCTCTCACGCCTGACGGCCACTGGCTCAATGTCAACGCCGACCAGGCAGCTTGTAATTTAGCCGCTATGTTACAAGTTAAACAACTTTACTTATTAACCGACGTTGCCGGTGTCTTAAATCAAGGCCAGGTTCTACCTTCTTTGAATCAAAAAGAAGCCTTAGCCCTCTGCCAAAAAGAAGTTATTACCGCTGGTATGCAGCCTAAAATCAAGGCCGCCTTCCAAGCCAAACACGCCGGCGTCCAGCACGTTTTTATTACCAACACCCTCCAAGCGAGCGGAACCAGTATTCAATAATTGAGGTGATTTTTATGCAACATATTTTTCCAACTTACAACCGTTTTCCTTTTGAAATTGTCGCTGGCGATGGTTACACCCTAAGTGACCAAAATGGCAAAAATTATCTGGACTTTACCAGTGGAATTGGGGTCTGCAACCTGGGGTACAACCACCCAATTTTAAACCAAGCCGTTGCGCAACAATTAAACCAGGTTTGGCATACTTCTAACCTTTACAATAGTCAACTTCAAGAAGCCGTTGCTACTATGTTAGTTCCAGACGAAAGTTATCTGGTTAGTTTTTGCAATTCTGGTACTGAAGCTAACGAAGCAGCTTTAAAACTCGCCCGTAAATCCAGCGGCAAGCAAACTATCTTAGCTTTTGACCACTCCTTCCACGGCCGAAGCTATGGTTCTCTCTCCGTTACTGGAAATTCCGCTATCAAAGTTGGCTTCGGAGAAATGTTACCCGGGGTAATCTATGCACAATTCAACAATTCCGCTGCCCTAGACCTTATCACTCCAGATTTAGCCGCAGTCATGCTAGAAGTCATCCAAGGTGAAGGCGGGGTAAACGTCGCTGACGCTGACTGGCTCCAAGCCGTGGCTGCGAAGTGCCAAGAAAGTGGTGTCTTGTTAATTGTTGATGAAGTTCAAACAGGAATGGGACGGACTGGTAGTAAGTATGCCTTTCAACAATTCGGCATCGAACCCGATATTTTCACCCTAGCTAAAGGTTTAGCTAACGGAATTCCTGTCGGTGCCATGGTCGGAAAAGCTAAACTAGCCTCCGCCTTTGGTCCCGGTAGTCATGGTTCGACTTTTGCTGGCAATCCTTTAGCCATGGCCGCTGCTAAAGAAGTTCTTCAAATTATGGACCAGGACTTCCTGGCCTGTGTCCATGAAAAAGGTCATTTCTTCAGTACTTATCTCCAAGATAAACTTACTCAGCTAGATTGTGTTACTGATATTACTGGTTTGGGGATGATTCAAGGAATTCACTTAAAAGAAACTGTTCCTGTTGGTCAAGTAATCTTAGACTTACAAGCCGCTAGGCTATTGACAATCTCTGCTAAGAATAATACTTTGCGTCTCTTACCACCATTAACTATGCCCGCTTCTAAGCTCATGGCTGGTTGCGACCTAATTCAAGAAACCCTCGTTAATTATGCTAAGAAAGGAACTGCCAATGAATAATCACTTTTACCAAAAATCCTGGCTGAAAGAAATCGACTTCAACCAAGCCGAACTAAATTACTTAATTGATTTTGCCCTCCACCTCAAGGAGCTCAAGCAAAAAAATATCCCCCACCCTTACCTCCAAGGCAAAAACATCGCCCTCTTATTTGAAAAAACTTCCACCCGAACCCGCAGTGCCTTTACCGTTGCCGCTAATAACTTGGGGGCTCATCCCGAATTTCTCGGTAAAAACGACATCCAGCTAGGCAACAAAGAATCTGTCGCCGACACCGCCAAGGTTTTAGGATCTATGTTTGATGGCTTAGAATTTCGTGGCTTCAAACAAAGCCATGTCGAAGACCTGGCCCGTTATAGCGGGGTACCCGTCTGGAATGGACTGACTGATGACTGGCACCCCACTCAGATGATCGCTGACTTTATGACCCTTAAAGAAGTTTTCGGTAAACTTGAAGGCCTGACTTTAACTTATGTTGGAGATGGGCGCAATAACATGGCTAATAGTCTTTTGGTAACCTCTGCTATTTTAGGTGTTAACTTCAAGCTTGGTGCGCCCCAAGACCTCCAACCCGCTCCTGAAATCGTCGCCTTAGCCCAAAAACAAGCCCAACTAAGCGGAGCTGAAATCTTAATTACTGACGACCCCAAAGAAGCTGTCCAAGGTACGGATGCCATCTACACCGATGTCTGGATTTCTATGGGAGAAAACGTGGACCCCAAGGAAAGAATTAGCCAACTGTTACCTTACCAGGTTAACCAAGAACTTCTAGCTGCTAGTGGTAAGAGTACCACCATCGTCCTCCACTGCCTACCGGCTTACCATGACCAAAATACCAGTCAAGGCCAAAAGTTGGCCAACGAATTTGGTCGTAGTGAACTAGAAATTACCGATGAAGTCTTCTTAGGCCAACAATCTTACGTTTTCCAAGAAGCAGAAAACCGTCTCCACTCCATTAAAGCTATCATGGCCGCCACTTTAGGCGAACTCTTCATCCCCAAAGAATTTTTCAATGACCGTTTAAAATCATCCGAAAATTTTGTTGAGTAAATGGATAAATTTTAGCTTTTAATCCATAGTGATAACTAAGTTAAGCTATTATTTTTATTGATTTTCACCTCCTTATTTAGTATAGTTATATTATGGTTAAAACATACTCAATTACACAAGGAGAGCGCTATGGCTGAAGATAAAAAAAGAGTAAACATCTATATGAGCGTTGAACTTAATGATAGATTAAAAATACAAGCAGTCAAGGAACATTCATCTGTTTCAGAAATATTATCTAAATTAGCTAAAGAATATTTAGATAAAACAAAATAGCTCTTACAAGCTATTAAGGGGAGCATAAATCCCTCCACTAAAGTAGGAGGATTTACGCTCCTTTTTCATTAAACTGCATAATTATATACAATTTTATCTGCATACTTTTGATAGCAAATTTTTTTATTTCGTATGTAAGCTTATTTTCCTTAGGTTTACCTTGTTTACTTAAATTTTGATAGTTTATTCACCCGCCATAAGAAGAATTTTTGTGTTAGAATTGTTAATAGCGTTTAACGGAAGCGGAGGGTGCAATTATGTTAGAACAACTTTCAACAGAAGAATTAGTACACAAGGTTATGGCCGAAAGACAATGTAGCTTAGAAGATGCTGTCTCGCTACTAATGGAATTAACTAAACCAACAGATTCGTCACTAAAATAATTAGCTTATACTAAGGCTAAAAAAACTTATACTTGAAAAACCTTAAGAAATTTGATTTCTTAAGGTTTTTGATTTTTTCAGAAAAGCTAGTTATTTCCTAGCCTTTAGATGACTAAACAATACCCAATGCGATTTTAGCTTCTAAGCTCATTCGGTCCATAGACCAAGCCGGGGACCAAACCAGGTCAATTTTGCATTCGTCAATACCTTCAACCGCTAAAACAGCCGCCTTAATATTACTTGCTAAAAGTTCTCCTACAGGACAGCCCATCGTGGTTAAAGTCATCTCTACTGTGCAAACCTTAGCTTCAATTTTAATTTCATAGATTAAACCTAAATCAACAATATCTACTCCAAGTTCCGGGTCGATAACTTCCTTTAAGTTGGCTAAGACTGCTTGAACTACTTTTTCTTCGTTTTCTGTCATGAAAGTCACCTCATTTTATTGCACAATGCCTATCCCACAGAACCAACCATTTGATACTTGATTAAGCGGTTCAACTCAACAGCGTATTCCATTGGGAGCTCTTTAGTAAATGGTTCCAAAAAGCCCATAACAATCATTTCAGTGGCTTTTTGTTCGGAAACGCCACGACTCATAAGGTAGTAAAGTTGATCTTCCGAAATCTTAGAAACTTTAGCCTCATGTTCCATAGAAACTTGGGCATTTTTGACCTCATTATAAGGAATAGTATCACTAGCAGAAAGGTCATCCATGATGATCGTATCACATTCAACGTGAGACTTAGACCCTTTGGATTCTTCGTTGAAAACCACCTGGCCGCGATAGTCAACCCGCCCACCGTCTTTACATAAAGATTTAGAAACAATTGATGAAGAAGTATTTTTAGCATTGTGAATCATACGCGCCCCAGTATCAGAATGAATATTTTTACCGGCAAACGCGATTGACAACATGGTTCCATGAGAACCTTCTCCATTTAGATAGACGCTTGGATATTTCATGGTTACCTTCGAACCAAGGTTTCCGTCCACCCATTCCATCGTGGAATTTTTAGAAGTTATGGCACGTTTAGTTTCCAAACTGTAAACATTGTTGGACCAATTTTGGATAGTGGTATAACGACAGTAGCCATCTTCAAGGACATTTACTTCAACCACGGCTGCATGCAAACTGTCTTCAGAATAGTTAGGCGCGGTACATCCTTCAACATAGTTAATTTTCGCGTCCTTATCAACAATAATTAAAGTCCGTTCAAATTGACCAGAGTTTCCAGCATTAATTCGGAAATAACTTTGAACAGGTACATCAAGTTTTACACCTGCTGGAACATAGATGAAAGTCCCCCCTGACCAGACCGCAGAGTTTAAGGCTGCCAACTTATTATCATCTGGTGGGACAAGTTTGCCAAAGTATTGACGTACCAAGTCAGGATATTCTTGAACAGCAGAATCCATATCTGTGAAAACAATACCTAACTTGTCAAATTCTTTTTTCATACTGCGGTAAACTACCTCTGATTCGTATTGAGCTGAGGACCCGGCTAAGTATTGTCTTTCAGCTTCTGGAACACCCAATTTATCAAAAGTCTCTTTGATTTCATCAGGAACATCATCCCAGGACCGCGCCACATGATCAGTCGGTCTTTGAAAGTAAACAATTTTATCCAAATCAAGTTCACTTAGGTCTGGACCATGTTTAGGCATTTCTAACCTTTTATAAATATCATAAGCTTTCAACCGAAAAGCTAACATCCAGTCGGGTTCGTTTTTAGCTTGAGAAATCTTTTTGATAACGTCTTTTGACAAACCCTTCCCCGTAGTCATCAAGGGAGTGAAATTATCTTTAAATCCATATTTGTAGTCATTTCCGATGGCTTTGATTTCGTCATCAATTTGGACTTTTTCTTCTAATTTCTTTTCATCCATTACTTTTCACCTTCTTCGATTGCTTGGTAAATCCCCTTCCAGGCCAGGGTTGCACATTTAATCCGGGCTGGAAAGTCTTTAACTCCTTCTAATAGAAGCGCATCTCCTAAAGTTTCTTCATCAAAGCCTTCTTTGCCAGTAACCATATCTGAAAAAGCCAAGACAGTACGTTTGATTTCTTCGCAACTCTTATTCATAACAACATCCGTCATTAAAGAAGCTGACGCCTTAGAAATCGTACACCCTTGCCCACTAAAAGCCAGATTTTTAACCTTGCCGTCTTTTAGTAAAACTTCAAGGTCTAAGCTATCACCACAAGTCGGATTTTTTAAATGAATCTTATGCGTAAATTTTTCCAAATGCCCATAATGGTGGGGATGCATTGCACTTTCTAAAATCACTTGTCGGTATAGGTTTTGTAGGTCATCAAAAGCCATTTTCAAAAAACTCCTTTGCTTTGATAATTCCTGTAACTAACTTATCACAGTCCTCTTTAGTATTGTAAAAATACAGACTTGCTCTTGCACAAGCTGGGACATCAAGCCAAGCCATCAGCGGTTGGGCGCAGTGATGACCCGCCCGCACAGCAATCCCTTGCATATCAAGAACGGTAGCTAAGTCATGCGGATGAAGACCTTTAAGATTAAAGGAAACAATTCCTGAAACCCGTTTTTTAGGTCCATAAATCTCTAAACCTTCAATTTCTTGTAGACGATTTATGAGGTAAGTGACTAATTTTTCTTCATAAGCTTGAATGTTATCCATTCCTAATTCAGTCAAGTAGTCGATTGCTACCCCTAAACCAATCGCACCAGCAATATTAGGCGTGCCCCCCTCAAATTTATAGGGAGCTTTAGCATAGCTGGTTTCATATAAGCCAACCTCGTCAATCATCTCTCCTCCAAATTCAAGGGGCGTCATCGCATCCAGAAGGTCACTTTTAGCCCATAAGACACCAATTCCAGTTGGACCTAACATTTTATGCCCGGAAAATGCATAAAAATCAAGGTCTAAGTTTTTTAAATCGACTTTCATGTGAGGAGCTGCTTGAGCTCCATCCACCGCAATCAAGGCTCCATTTTTATGAGCTAAGTTTGCCAAAGATTTGACATCATTAATTGTCCCTAAGACATTGGAAACGTGGTTGATGGCCACTAAGGCTGTTTTTTGACCAATCTTTTTATCGGCATCCTTTAAATCTAAACTTCCATCAGTGTTTAAATCAATGTAAACAAGTTTTAAGCCCTTTTTCTTTGCGAGATTTTGCCAAGGAACTAGATTACTATGGTGTTCCGCACAAGATAGGACAATTTCTTGACCCGCTTGAAAATTATTCATTCCAAAGCCCGCTGCGATAAAGTTCAGAGATTGCGTCGTCCCCTTGGTAAAAATGATTTCTTCAACTTTCGGCGCATTTAAGAACTGGGCCACTTTTTTTCGCGCCTGTGCGTAAGCATTGGTTGCTCTTTGGGAGAGATCATACACCCCGCGGTAAACGTTAGCATTGTCATTTTGATAGTAAGCTAGCAGTTTATCAAGCACCACTTGAGGTTTTTGGGTAGTGGCAGCATTGTCTAGATAAACTAGTTCTTGCCCATGCATCTTACTTTGAAGTAAAGGAAAATCTTTTTTGATGTTATCACTTATACTGACCATCATAAACCTTCCTTTCTACCAGCTCACTGAGCTCGGCACGAAATTCTGGTAAAGGAAGTTCGTCAATCACCGGTCCCAAAAAGGCTCTAACAACCAATCTTTGGGCATCTTTACGCGAATATCCTCGGCTCATAAGATAATATAATTGCTCTTCATCAACTTGCCCAACAGAAGCGGCATGACCGGCGTTAACTTCATTATCATCAATTAATAGAATAGGGTTGGCATCGCCACGAGCATGGTCAGATAACATCAAGACCCGGTTTTCTTGCTGAGAGTCACTACCATGAGCCCCATTTAAAATATGTCCGATTCCGTTAAAGACCAAACCAGACTCTCCTAATAAGACCCCATGTTGAAAGATGCGGGCGTAAGTATTTTGTCCGTAATTGGTAACCTTCGTTTCAACGCCTTGCTTTTGAGAGTCAGTCGTAATAGCAATTACCTTGCTGATACCTTGAGCACCAATTCCCTTTAAATCTGAATCAAAATCATTAACTACATTACCGTCATTTAAACATCCCAAGGCCCAATCAACTTCTGCGTCCCGACCAACCGTGGAGATACGTTTTAAGTAAGCCGTCGTTTGTTTAGCCAAGCGGTCAACCGCAATGAATTTCACTTTACTATTAGTTAAGGCTACCACTTCTTCAATAATATTTGCGCAGGATTTTTTCTCACCTAAGCTTTTGCGGTTTTCAAAGTAAGTAAATTCACTATTTTGTCCGGCAACAATCAAAAGGTGGTGGACATATTCCGCACTATGTTGATAAAAAGTAACGGTTAAAGGCTTTTTTAGGCGCACATTTTTAGGAACATAAATAAATAGCCCGCCTTGAAGATTCAAAAAGTGTTCCGCCAAAAGTTGGTTTTCTTTAGGATCACTGGCCTTAGTCATAAAGTACTCTGCAAGTAAATCACTATGTTTATTCAAAGCCTCTTGCCAATCACAAACAATTACCCCGGCAGCTAGTAGTTCTTTAGGAAGGACATTTTTTTGAAGATGACCATCAACTTGAATAATTGTTTGGCTCGCATCATCTGCAACTACAGGAGTAGCGCTGAAAGGGGCAACTTCAGCCATATTTAAGCCCCAATCACTATAGTCAATCTTTGCAAAAGAAGGATTTTTTAAAGTTGGTAATACTTCTAAGACTTCTTGTCTTCTTTTTTCAAGCCAGCTCATCTTATTCACCTTCGTCCGTAAGTTCAATCTCTAAACCAAGTTCATCTCTAAGACCGACATACCCTTCTGCTTCAAGTTTTAAGGCTAAATCAGGACCACCAGTCTTAACAATCCGTCCATCCATCATAACGTGGATAACGTCAGGTTTGATGTAGTTTAAAAGGCGTTGATAGTGCGTGATAACTAAAGCACTGAAATCATCCGAGCGCATAGCATTAACCCCTTTGGAAACAACCCGCAAAGCATCAATGTCTAGTCCAGAATCAATTTCATCAAGCATGGCAATCTTAGGTTTAATCATCATCATTTGTAAAATTTCATTACGCTTCTTTTCCCCACCAGAAAAGCCTTGATTTAAAGACCGTTGCGCCATTTCAGGTTTCATATCTAAGAAATTCATTTTTTCAGCCAATTCTTTAGCAAATTGGCGATAAAAAGCTACTAAAGACCCTTTTTCTTCATCCGACCGGCGAGCTTCAATCGCCCCCCGAATAAAATCAGCATTTGTCACACCGGGAATTTCAGTTGGATATTGCATGGTTTGGAAAAGCCCTAAACGAGCTCGTTCATCAACTTCAAGCTCCAAAATAGACTGACCGTCAAGTAAGATATCTCCTTGCGTAACTTCAAATTTAGGGTCACCCATAATCGTTGAAGCTAAAGTTGACTTCCCAGTTCCATTAGGTCCCATGATGGCATGAATTTCCCCAGCAGGAATGTCAAGGTTTAATCCTTTTAAGATTTCCTTTCCTTCAATATTTACATGTAAATTTTTAACAGTTAGTTGTACCACCGTAATCCCTCATTTCTTATTTTAGGTGCTTATAAAGGTTACTTTTTTGTTCCTCAAACTTGTTAATAGAAATTAAGCCCTCGTCTGCTTCTACTATCGTTTTTTCATTAATCTTTATTATCTCTTCGGCAGTTGAATACGTCATGAGCTTCCCCTATTTATCCTTTGAAAAGTCTAATGCTTCTTTATTTTGAGTAAAACTCCTTTCTAAAATTTCTTAAAAACGGTTGTCTTAAATTGCGGCATAACACACTTCCTCGTAATATATTTATTGTACCAAAGTATATACAGAATCCCAAAAATTACACAGGCAAACTACCAAATTATTATACTGTATTTTTGACCACTAAAAAAAGTCTGCGGGTAAATCAATTACCCACAGACTTTTGTGTACAAAACTATTTTACATTATTACTACGTTTCACAATCCCATCCACAATGTCTTGGATGGTAACTTGGGCCATTTCCTGAAAAGCTGCTTCCTCAACTCGCCGGTAAGCCTCATCTAGCGTAGCTTGAATATTAGCCCCCACCAGACAGTTAGGGTTGGTTTTAGGATCCACATGGAGCAGATTTTGATTCATATCTAAAGCCTGGTAAACCTCTAGTAAGCTAATCTTCGCCGGATCCTTGGCTAAACTTGGCCGTGCGCTACCTTGTCGGGTATTAATCATACCCCCAGCCTTCAAGTCTCGCATTAAATTACGAACCACACTCGGATTTGCCTCAATACTCGAGGCAATCATGCGACTAGATAAATCCGCATCATTTTGGTTAATTTCCAGATAAGCTAAAATATGGATAGCATCACTTAATTTATAAGAAAATTTCATTCTGACCACCTTTTTACAAACTTATCCTTCCATTATAACAAAGAATCTTTAGGCAAGCACTTCTTTGATAGCTTCCACCAAATCGGTTACTGGATGACCTAAGACCTCTTCTAAATCATTTTCAGGATGATTCAAGGAACCATCTGCAATTGGGGCTTGGAAGGAAGCAAAGAGTTCGGCCGTCGCTTGGTCCAAGCCTGAAGTCACCAAATCATCCACATAGGCAGCTTCTGTCAAATGAGCCACGTCAAATTCTTTTCCAGTTGCTTCTTGCAAAGCTTGCGCTAATTGAGCATAGGAACGGATTGGACCTGCAAATTCATAAACTTGCTTAGGATTTTCACTAACTAAAACCTTAACTGCTGCTTCAGCGTATTCTCTTTCCAAAGCCCAACCGGCTTTATCGCTAGCCCAGTAAGTAATTTGTTTCCCTTCAGAACCTGCTTTCAAGAAGTTAATTTCATTTTCTAAATACCAGTTGTTCCGTAAGATACTGTAATTCAAGCCAGAATCTGCTAAGAGTTTTTCTGTTAACTGGTGGTCGCTAGCTAAAGCATTTGGTGATTCTTGGGCGTGAGCAAAGCCGGTGTATGCTACATAAGAAACGCCAGCTTGTTTTAAAGCTGTGACTACATTTTCATGTTGCTGACTCCGAGGAATCGCTTGCCCCGGTTGCGATGAAATGAAAAGCACGCGATCAGCCCCCGTTAAAGCTTGTACTAAAGGGTCAACTTCATCATAAGCCGCTTGCCGAACTTCAAACCCTGGAAACATTTGGGTAGCTTTTTCTTCATTTCGTGCGATAACAATCACATTATCTTGCCCAACTAAATCCGCTAATTTCTTAACGGCTATTTTACCAAAGTTACCAGTAGCTGCAGTAATTGCATATTTCATATTCTTTTTCCTCACTTATTGTTTTATTATTTACAAGAATATAATACCACATGTTATTTTAAAGTCAACAACTTTTTGACCATGACATTAAAAAAGTGCTAGCAATCATCTAAAAAGTTGATTACTAGCACTTTTAATTTAATGTTGCGAAGCACCTGATGTTTCGTCAACATCTACTTGCATATTTTTCACCGGGGCACTTGTTGCTGGAACTGCCGTTTCTCCCAAGACAATGCTCCCCGTTGCAGCGTGACGGCCTGCCAAACGACCGAAAGTTTGGGCATGGCTCGCTGCTAAACCTGGCACGCGATCAGGATAGCTACCAAAGAAGAAACCACCACTATCATTGCCCGCCGCATAAAGGTGCTTGATTGGTTCATACTTGTCATTGACTACTTGCATATCATTGTTAACCCGCAAACCGTCAAAGGTACACAAGATGCGGCCCCCTAAGATACATCCATAGAATGGCTTCTTATCCACTGGCGTCAAGCGGTAAGGTTCCTTACCGAAATCTTTATCCATATTGGCCACCACCAATTCATTATTGCGGGCCACCGTCTTTTTCAGATTTTCAACTGGCAAGTGGAGCTTTTCGGCTAACTCTTCAATGGTATCAGCCTTAACCACCAAGCCCTTATCGACATATTGTTGGGTATCTTCCATCAATTTTTCAGCACTGGCCATGTAGCCTGGGAAACCTACCCGAGCACAGCCTAAAGTGTGGAATTGCTTGGCGTATTCGCCATAATTATCATCCCAAATTACCGCGTCAACTACCCCCGAACAAGTTCGGGGGCTTGTAACTCACGACACTTGCGTGTCA
>NZ_AZFH01000086.1:0-5189 GCF_001435735.1 Ligilactobacillus equi DSM 15833 = JCM 10991 | reverse complement strand
TTACCAGTATATGATTGTTTACAAGCCTTACGACTATGAAATCTAGGTCTACCATGCTTTCGCTTGAAAAACATTAGCCACGCTTGATAGAGATTATTAGTTACCACTTGTAAACTGGAGCTATCACTTTCTTTCAGAAACGTATATTCTTGTTTAAGTGGTTTTAATAAATATTGCATATCATAAGCTGACAAAATCTTTAAACTAGGATTGTTTTTATACCGTTGGTTAATTAGATTTAACATCTCATTCCAAACAAATCTGTCATTGCCAAACATCCAATCTAATTGTTGTTTCTGTTTAGCATTAGGATAGAATTTTAGTTTAATTCCTTTTAGCATATTATTCACCACCTTTCTGTGCGTTTATTATAATATATGCAAAAAAAGCACTTTAAGGTTAACCAAGTACGGTTAGCTTATCGACAATTCATCCCGTGTTTAAAAACACGGGCTTTCTTGTCTACTAACCTTTGTAAAAATCGTTTTCTAAAACTTCTTGACGTAACTTTTTAATTTCTTCTTTTGTGATAATTACTGTTTTCATATTACTTACCTCTCGTGTGTCTTTTGATTAACTTTATAATGTTATTATGTCATCCCCACCGCCACTATCAAGTTCTGACAGATGCTGATGTACCAACGATTATAAACAAAAAAAGCGGCTAAACCGCCCTTCATCACGAGGGAAAGAAGACTCCTGAACTCTGTTGACTTAACTAAATATCAAGGTTTCTTCATCAAACTTAGTTAGCTTTTCTGATGTAAAGATTGTCTCCCAGTATTCTTCATCTTCTCCTAATTGAGTATTACTTAATTGTGATACATATCCTTCTTCAAGTTCATTTTTAGCCCGAAGGTACGTATCACCTAAGTTATAGGCCTCATCCTCGTTATTTAAGCAATATACATTATTTAATTCAACAAGTTCATCATCTACATCAAATCCTATTCCGTTATCTAATAAGTAAGCACCACCTACTAAAATACTTTCCTCAGCAGAAGTTGCTAAACGTTCTTTCAAAGTTTCAGTTACTGTAGTTATTCGCTTTGTATTAAAATCGTAACTTGCTAAGGTTACTACCTCTTGATTTAATCGATTAATAATTTCTTGTACTTGTACTTTCATGGATATTACCTCTCGTCTTTATGTTTTTTGATTTTGGTTAGGTCTTACTTCATCCCGACCCTATGCCCTAATTATGACCTTTCCATTGTTACTGACAAGCTCTGACAGATATCATAAATTAACTGCATAAGCAAAAAACATCCCCTAAAGGATGCTTTTGACTACTATTTAATTGTTACGTTTACGATTCTATCGCCGTCTAACATAATCCAATTTTTATTCTCATACTCTATGTGATCGGCCAAAGATTCAGCAACATCATTTTCAATCACTGAGTAAGCCCAACTGAAGTCCCAGTTTTTATCCTCTAGTAGTTGGCCCAAAAGTTGATTTGCTTCCTGTTGGCCCAAAAGTTGATATGCTTCCTTTTGTTGAAGGTCTTGCGCCTTACTGCAAGCTTCTTCAAATTCTTCATCATCGTTTTCTGCACACAATGCTTCCAGAATAGACAAAGCTGTGTAGTCTGTTTCAGCATGTCCTTGATGTTCTTCACCTTCCGCGTCAATTACCATATAGTCAACTCGAAACGTTGCGTAATAAGGGATATTAGCCTCATCCCATTGGCTCTGATTGTCAATCGCTTCTTTTACCATCTCTCTCAATTGATGTCTTGCTTCTTTTTTTCCTCGGTTGTCTGTATCTCTTAGTGTAATCATAACTTTAACGTTTCCTTTCTTTATTATAAATTTCGGCCTAAATCTTGAAGAGCTAGGACAACAGCTACTTTCATGTTAATTTTCAACACACGGTCACTCAATTTCTTCATATATTTTTCTGAATCACTCCCCTTAATACTCTTAACAATAGCGTCATGAACTGCGATGATTAATTCATCATCTTTTGCATCTAACATAATGGTTACCTCCCGTTTTTAATACTTTTGATCATACATCTTACTGGGATGCTAACCATCCCTTATCTATGCCCTTATTATGGCATCTCTAACAGGACTAGCAAGCTTTGACGGATGATAATCTGCAATGATTATTGCTATCGTTTCAATCATTTTATAACGATTCCCTTACTCGTTGCAAAATAAAAAGACGGTATCACTACCGCCTTGGTTTTACTTAGCTTTAACACTAATTACGTTAATATGTTCTGTATTGTAACCGCCACCCGCAATAAGTTTTAAATCGTTAATAATGTATTTTGCCATCTCCTCATAATCTCGTCCCCAATATTCGGTATCGAAACGGTAGGTATCGCTAAATTTAAAAATCTTTCCCTCGTACCAATCTTTGATATACCGCATGTCTGGGTGGTCTTTATCAATCGTGTAAGTAATTTCTCCTGTAATAACTACTTTTGGTGATTTTGTTCTGTTATCTAACATAATGTTTTCCCGCTTTCTAGTTTTTTAGATTATCTCGGTTTTGGTTATTTTCCTCAACCTTGTGTCACCATTATGCCATCCCCACCGATGTTAACAAGTTTTGACAGATGTTGATTTAACGATTTTGGGGGTCTTGATTACTAAAAGGGATATTTGAGGTTTTTATCGTACACTAATTCAATACCATAAACACTATAAATTCAATTTTAATGTGGATATTTTTAGCTGTCATTGCATTTTAAATTAAATCAGTATGATTTTATCCGTAATTCTACAACGAGGCTTAAAACTAAAAAAAGCAGGTATTTCACCGCTTTTGAAATTAGATATTTGGCCCTTAGTAATTTGACACTTCTGCTCCGTCCTTCCATACTTCATAGACGCTGTTTTCTAGAATTTCATAATCTGGCATCTCATCATAATTAACACCATTTTCTTCTTCATAGTTAGGAAATTCCTTACGCATATAGTCGATTTCTAAGTCAACTGCAAAAAAGCGGGCTTCTTCTGCGGTATTGAAAGTTCCTAAGATTTCATCTGTATTTGTGTTGATTACATTAAACATAGTTAATTACCCTTCCTGTCCTTTGTTTTTTGATTTTTACAGACTTATTATGTCATTTCTAGTAATACAGGCAAGTTTTGACAGATATTAGCACATCGCTAAAAAAGCGGCCTCTGCCTTTTTTATCCCTTAGGTGTTTACAATTTTCTCGAAAAAAGGCAATTTATTAACATCGCACTTCAATGTTAAGAATTTACCTTTATTCAGAAAAAAAGACAACTAAGCATCCCTTTTGACAAAAAAATAACCTTCAGTTAGTGACGTTTTTTGAACTCCCATTCTACGTCGCTAACCTCCCGGCTATTTATTTTTAGTTTACCGTATTTGTTAATGCTTGCAAGTTTTGACAGATTTACGGATCGTAGGTTAATTGGTCGAAAAAAAGCCCCCAAAATGAAGGGCTTAATTTAAGAGAATTTCTAGTTATTCTACTTCTTGTTATTGCAAGATGTCTCGTTTTCTTTTCTTCGTTCTTTACTGCTTAACATAGTCGCATATCCGAAAGCTAAACTAAGTAGGACTGACGGTGCAACCATCCCGAAAAATACCAACAAAATTTTGAGTTCCATGTGGCCCTCCCCTTTACTCAAGAATAAATTCTAAAGCCATCTTTTGGACGGTGTATTCTTTCCCGTTTTGACGCTGAAAGCTTACCTTAGAATTAGCAACCTTGGTAATAGTAATCTTCTCGTCTTGTTCTAGAGTTACATTCCCTAAATTGGCAGTAATTGGAGTTACAGTGTATGTTTTATTTTCAACTAACATGGTTAGTTCCTCGCTTTCTGTGTTCTCTACTCTATCTAACAGTGGCGGGTTATTTCATCCCTTACCACACTATTTATTATGCCACCGTTAAGGTTACTTACAATCTCTGACAAATAAAAAAGCGAGCGTTTAAGCTCACTTTAAAGGCTTATGTTGCCAACAAGGTAGAAAGTAATTTTTGGAGTTATTTTGCGAAAAAACGTTAATCTTAGCTACGTGTTTAGCTTGTTATTGATACTTTCTACCCTGTTGGCAACATAAGCCACCAAATCAATTTTATCTATACTCGAGTTTATTGCCTGTCACAGTACAATATACTTCTTTCATCATTTCAACAAAAGCGGTCTTTGCGTTGACTACCGAAACATCGGGGTAATAGTGATTACCTGTTATATACTCATAGCGTGAAATATGCTCTAAGTCTATACCTACCGCTTTCCCTTGACTATCTTTAATGCGATCATCTGCAGTTGCTAAAACCTTAAATTTAATGCCTAAAACCTCGAATTGGTCGCCCTCTATGACGTGTTCCATGCTAATTTCAAGTTCTTGTTCCTCGACAAAACGATTAACTGCTTTTCTAGACACTCTCGCAACACAAGGGGCTGTCTTTTTAACTTCATCATAAATCATCCCTAAGCGTTTGAGATTGTCGTTTGTAACATCCCCGTGCAAAGTAACCGTACTTTGATTTGCATAGGTTTTTACAATAATATCTTCCATAAATTTTCCTCCATTTTTTCTAACCAAAGAGGAAATAATTTTATAAATTAGTTTGTTTTTGAAGTTGCTTATTTCCCATACTATTATCAATTATTTGAATGTTACCAATCATTTAGATTACCTCACTTCTTTGGACTTTATTCCTTACTGTATTTTCATTATGTCACAACAATCATCGCCATCAAGTTCTGACAAAATTAAAGGCCTACAACATCCTAAAATGCTGTAAGCCTCCAAATCAGTAGTGGTTTCCTAAACTTTTTAATAAGTACATAACAATCTTTTCTTAGGGGAAAATGTTTAGAAAAAAGTTTTGTTAACTGAGGGATATAGGAGATACCCTCAACATCTTTATTATACTATCAATATAAACAAAAAGTAAATTATAAATACTGTTTTTTCTGATTTAATTCCTATTTAGTCATTGTATTTGCATCATATTGATCCAAAAAATTCTTGAATTGGTTATCTATTTCATGCTGAACTACTTCCTCAAAAGGTTTATTAGTCTGAATAGCTTGCTTGTCAAAATATTCTAAAATTTCAGCATCAGATATTTTATCAAATAAGTTCTCTAAACCTCGACTTTTACAAGCATCCCTTAGGTGTAGCATGATTATTATTCCTCCCATCATGCTATACACCACATCTTTTTCATCATCCATAGAAAAT
>NZ_AZFH01000085.1:0-386 GCF_001435735.1 Ligilactobacillus equi DSM 15833 = JCM 10991 | reverse complement strand
AACTCCAACAGCTGAATCAGTAATTGGCAATGCATCTGACTTACCAGCGGATACCATATACGCTTGGACAAGAACTCCAGATGTAACTAAGGCAGGTCAAACAAGCGGTGTAGTCGAAGTAACTTACCCAGATAGTTCAACACAAGCAGTAACAGTTCCAATGACAGTTACAGACAAAGCTAGTGATGTTGAAGTGACTTACCCAGCTGTAGACGTAACCAAAGCAGGTGAAACAACTGTAAGACCAGACTTGATAGACGCCAACGGTCAAGCAGTAACTTCGTTACCAACTGGAACAACAGTAACCGCTGAGGGCAACAAGTTACCAGCAGGCATGAAGTTAGGTGATGTAGATCAAAAAACTGGTGAAGTAACAGTCGATGTAC
>NZ_AZFH01000084.1:0-848 GCF_001435735.1 Ligilactobacillus equi DSM 15833 = JCM 10991 | reverse complement strand
ATGGTTGATTCTTTAACTTATGTTGATGACTTTGATAAAGATGTAACCTTCTCTGGATTTGACGTATACTTACGTGATAAGTCTGGTAAGTTTACTAAGGCTGACAAACCTGCAACTTACTTTACAGTTAAGACTGAAGGTTCTAAGGTAACTTGGACGGCTACAAAAGCATTACAAACCTTGCTTAACTCTGGTAAGTACAATTCAGACCAAACTTACACCCCTACTATTGTTGCTTACGCAACGGTTACTGGTGAAGGTGGACAAGTTGCTGATAACACTTATACAGTTACAATTAATGGTAAGAATGCTGTATCTAACAAGGTTACTGATAAGATTGCCAAGGTAACACCTCACAAGGTTGTTTTAAACGCTGATGGTAAAGATATTAACCAAGGTACAGTTCTTAAAGGACAAACAGTAACTTATAAAGGAACTTGGGACTTAACTGATTTAGCTAATGCTAAAATTTCTGATAATGCATTTACTAAAGAATGGTCCTTCTCAGATTCTTATGATAAGACTAACGGTGTTGCTCAAACTTCTACTTTGAAGGTAACTGATAAAGACGGCAAGAACATTACTAACCTCTTTAAGCCTGTATGGGATACTAAGAGCGGTACTTGGACTTTAACAGCTACAGATGCTAAGAAGTTTGTTACAACTTACAAGGGTCAAGCATTAACTGTAACATTTGATTACACTGTTAACGCTGATGTGAAGGATGCTACTAAGATTGATAACACTATGAATCAAGTTAATGCAGGCAAAGGCTACAAGTCTAATACTGTTACTAACACAGTAGAATCCTCCCCTGTTGTAATTAAGGTGGTAGAAAATACTGATGG
>NZ_AZFH01000083.1:0-1638 GCF_001435735.1 Ligilactobacillus equi DSM 15833 = JCM 10991 | reverse complement strand
GCTGGTAAGGTAAATAAAGATGCTAAGGGTGTGCTCGAAAACACTATGGTGCAAACTAATGGTGATGTCGAATACAAGACTAATACCGTCGAAAACCCAATTAAAGTTCCTGTAACTAACTGGGTTGATGAAAATGGGAAGCACTTGAAAGATCAAGAAGAAGGTTCCTTCCCTGACCGTGATGGGAATGATATTCCTGGTTACCAATTAGTTAAGATTGATGAAGATGAAGACGGTAATGTAACTAATGTTTACAAGAAGGTTCCTGAAAAGCCAGAAACCCCTGCCCCAACTCCATCAACACCTGCACAACCTGCACAAGGTACTCCTGCAACTCCAACAAAGGCTGTTTACTCTAATGGCCCAGTTCAAGCAGTTGTACCACAAAAAGCAGCTAAGGAAGTTCCTGCAACTCCAGAAGCATTACCTCAAACAGGTGACGAAGGCAATGGACCATTAGCGCTTGTAGCGGGTGCAGCTGCTGCAGCACTTGGTATGTTTGGTCTTGGTTACCGTAAGCGTAGAGAAGACTAGAATTATCAAATAGCTAAAGAAAAAGAGTTCCTTGATTGGGACTCTTTTTTTATGGAAAATAAGGAGGAGGAATTTTATGGCTGATGACGATTTACTGTTAGCGGACTATTACAAGATGTGGATTGAAACTTATAAGAAAGGTGCTGTGCGTCAGGTTACTTATGACAACTATGAGTTAAATTGGCGATGGCTAAAAAAATTAGCTCCCGATTTAAAGTTGAAAGACTTAACACGGTTAGAATATCAAAATATTATCAATAAGTTTGCAGAAACGCACGAAAAAGTAACTGTTGCTGATTTTCATAACCGAGTAAAGCCTGCAATTTTAGATGCTGTAGATGATGATTTATTACGCAAAAATCCAACTCGTAAGACTATCATTAAGGGAATTCCACCAATTCCAAAAAAACGAAAGTATATGGATTCATTTGAACTAAAGCTCTTTATTAATGAGTTAGACTTACCAAAGCATAAATTAAATATTGATTGGTTGCTGCTGTTAATTTCTAAAACTGGTGTACGTCTTTCTGAAGCTTTAGGAGTAACGAAAGAAGATTTTGATTTTACTAACCAGGTCCTGATTATTAATAAAACGTGGGCTTATAAAGAAGGCGGTGGCTTTGTTCCAACCAAAAATAAATCTTCTGTTCGAAAAATTCGGATTGACTGGAAACTGATGAATCAATTTATGGGTTTGATTGAAGATATTCCTGAGGGAGTACCCATTTTCTGTTATAAAAAACCTATGTATAATTCTACGATCAATAATCGTATAAAGCGACTTTGTAAGAAACTCAATATTGCCCCTATTTCAGTCCATGGATTGCGACATACGCATGCATCTCTTTTACTCTATAATGGTGTTTCTGTTGCCAGCGTGGCTCGTCGATTAGGTCATGCTGATATTAATACTACGCAATCGGTCTACATTCACATTATCCAAGAAATGGATAACTATGATACCGATAAGATCATGAGACAATTATCACAATTTTAATTGTATTTACGCAAAAATCCCCTATTTCTTTTGAAATAGAGGATTTTTTACTGTCACATCATTTAGGGAATAAGTAACAGTTTTTGGTTGTTTTAAAACTGGTGGGG
>NZ_AZFH01000011.1:0-57100 GCF_001435735.1 Ligilactobacillus equi DSM 15833 = JCM 10991 | reverse complement strand
TGACACGCAAGTGTCGTGAGTTACAAGCCCCCGAACTTGTTCGGGGGTAGTTGACTGCTGAGTTTGTTCAATTAGAATTACTGAAGTTGCTTAAGTGTGAGTTCATAACTAATAGTTCCTCGGTTAGCGAGGATAAAAAGGTGATCAAAGAGAAGTACTAACCAGGCGAAAGCTAAGGAAAAAGCTGAAATTTCAAAAACTGTTAGAGAGAGATAACCAATAAATTGAAATAAAATTTCTAAACCGATTAAGCCAACGCCACTAAGAATAGAAAGATGTAAAAAACGCGAACTTATGTTGGGTAGGAGCCACTTAATGAGTACAATCAAGATGATTATCATAATAACTAAGAAGTTGGCTACTTGTACGTGCCAAAAGTGGAGGTGGGGATTATTGGGAAAAAGCCCAATACCTGCTAAATTCAAGGCGATTAATGATAAAATTATGCGTAAATAAATGAGTTGTTGAGTTTTAGGCAAAAAGACGAAGATAAAATCAATTAGCGCTAAAAAAATTCCTGCTGCTAAGATTAAGGTTAGGTTAAATTGCCACCAAGAGTTTGATTGGTTAGTACCAAGGTAGCTAAGATTATATTGCCACCAATGCAAGTTTTGGTTGGTAGCCATAGCTAAGACAACTCCCCCAATAATTACGACAGTGAAGAGGCTGCGTAAAAAAGGAATTGTTAAACGGTAGCCAATCACCGCCATGAGATAATTAAGAGCTAAGTTAAGGCTCATGAAGATGACTAGGGTAGTAATTTTATCAAAAGATGCTCCGCTAAAGAGGAGCTTAATGATTTCAAAAAAGCCTACAATTGAAGTTGCTAAAATTGCGGTGAAACTAAGAATAATACTCGGGAAGTTACGCCAAAAAATAATCTTTTTTTGAGTTTTAAATGCTACGTTTTGGCAGAACTCATACGTAAAAGCAATTAAGCCACTAATGGTTCCGAGAATTAGTAGGTAACTCGCGATAGAATTAGGACCTGTAAGAGAAATTTGCGAATATGGCTGTTTCCAAAGTAATATCGTGAAGAGAACACTAGTGGTGAAGGTTAGCCAAAGGGTTAACGTTAAATCAACTTGTTGGTTTAATTCTTTCCTTTTTATAGTAATACTACCTTGGTTGACTGTAAGTTCTAAAATATCTTGACCAGTAAATCCCGCGGCTTTAAGCGCTGCTTGTAAATATTGAGTGTCGTTTTTCATAAACTATCTATTCTCCTTGGGTTAGTTGTACAGTAAAAAAGTCGACTGTATCTAAACAATCAACTTTTAAGTTGTTTTTCAATTATTTGCAGGTACATCCGCAGGTGCACTTGGTTGAGGTGAAGCACTACTTGGTTGTGAAGTTGACGTGCTAGTTTGAGAAGACTCACTAGCAGAAGATTCTGCTGAGGAACTAGGTTCAGTAGTAGAGCTACTTTCGCTAGAACTTTCTTCTGATGAGCTTGATTCACTCGATTGAGAGGACTTAGATGAAGCTGAAATCGAAGAAAGCACAGAAGAAACACTCTTGATTTTACTTGAAATAATGTCAGGATCTTCAGAGCCAGCAAGATAGTAGTAAGTATCCCCATCAATTCGTTTTGGATAGACATTGCTTGGTCGTGTCCAATCGGAATTGGTAACTCCGCGGGAAAGATAAGTCATCATATCACGGTAAAGGTAAAGTGGTATGCTACGAGCTACGGAATCAGACATAAAGTGCTTGTAAGGTTGATCGTAACCAGTCCAAACAGAAATGGAGTAATTCTTAGTATAACCATTAAACCACCCGTCCATGATGGAATTGCTTGGAACATAAACCTTGGAGTCTGAAGGGTAACCGTTAGTTCCAGTCTTCCCAGCTTGGTAAAGGCCAGAGATAGATGCTAAATTACCTGTTCCGTTACTTGAAGTGATAACTTTCTTTAACATGGCGGTAATCATGAAGGACGTGGAACGGTCCATAGCACGTACCCCTTCACTAGCGTATTCCTTAACGTCACCGTTTGCTGTAACAATCTTATTGATATAAGTTGGTTGGTAATAGGTCCCACCATTGGCGAAAGCGGCATAGGCAGCGGCGTTTTGTAAACTTGAAGCATCAAGACCAATAGCATTCGAGTAGTGTAGATTTTTTATATTAAAACCTAACTTAGACAGGAATTGAGTCGATTTATCAATTCCAACCTTTTCTAAGGTTTTGACGGCAGGAATATTACGTGACTCAATTAAAGCTTGTTGCATGGACATATCCCCTTTATAGGCATGGTCAAAGTCATTAACCGCCACACTTGTACCGGGATAATTGTAGGCCGTATCACTCAATTTGTGATATGTGGCCCAACTTAGGTATTGAATAGCAGGGCCATAATCTACTAATGGCTTAGCTGTTGAAGCTGTAGAACGGTTCGTTTGTACCGCTCGGTTTAGACCATAAGTTGTATCGGAATTATTTCGTCCCCCAATCATGGCTACGATTTTACCGTTGTTGGGGTTAACTACCGTGGCAGCAACTTGTAAATTATCGTCAGGATAACCAATTAATTCCGAATTAGCTAATTCATATAATTTTTCCTGGGCATCCATGTCAACGTTAGTGTAAATTTGTAAGTTACCAGAGTAAGGATCATATCCTTTATCGCTAGCATCTTTGATAACTTGTTTTAAATAAGCATCGGCCCAGATGGCACGCTTACTTCTATGGGTATCTTCTTGTTCAGCTTGAGGAATCAAGCCTTCTTTAACACTTTGCGCTTTAGCAGCTTGATATTCAGACTTGCTAATTTCTTCATTATTGTACATGGCTAACAAGACATCATTGCGACGGCTAGTAGCGTACTCGATGCTGGCATAAGGGTTGTAAGATGAAGGGGCGTTAGGAATTCCAGCAATTAGAGCTGTTTGGGCTAAATTAAGTTTTTTTAGGGATTTACCATAATAATACTTGGCAGCAGTTTCCATCCCGTAAATTCCGTTCCCCATATAAACCTTATTGACATAGAAATTTAAGATTTCGTCTTTACTGTATTGGCGATCAAGTTGTAGGGCTAACCAAGCTTCTTGGGCCTTACGTTTTAAGGTTTGGTCAGAACGCTTGGTTGAAAAGTAGGATAACTTAATTAATTGTTGATCAAGAGTAGACCCCCCTTGGAGACCTGCTGAGGCGTGGGTAATGTTAGCCAAGGTAGCAGCTACAATTCGGTAAGGGTCAACCCCATTATGCTTATAGAAACGTTTATCTTCAATCGAAGTTACCGCATCCTTAAGCTCTGAGGGCATTTGATTAGCAGAAATGGTTTGCCTTTTTTCAGCTCCTAAAGAAATAATTTTATTACCTTGGGAATCGTAAATTGTAGTTTCACTTGAACTATTTAATTTATCAACATTTAAGGTTGGTGCGGACTTAGCATAGACAAAAAATACCGTTCCTAAAATAACGAAACCTAGAACAAATAAAGCGAAAACGATAGCGATAATTTTTTTCCAAAGTTCGCCACCTTTACTTGGTTTGCGACGACTGCGACGCACGTTTTCCTGGGCTTGTCGTCGTGAAGTGCGCGAGTATTTTGGTTCTTGCTCACTCATAAATAATCTGCTAAACGAATTCAAAGGCAAATTACCCTTATTTCGCTAGCTTTCTCCTCCTTATTAAAGATGTCTCTTTGAAACTTCAATTAGTTGGTCAACATAATCGAGGTATGGGAGACGTGGTTTAATACGATAATCAATTTTCCAACCGACCTGGGCAATTTCGTTTTTGGGAATTGACTTTCGTCCGGTAGTCTGTTGATCCCAATAAGTAAAGAGCAGGTCAGCTGGCATTAGAAAAACCTCCTGACTTTTTGAAAAACGCACAATAGTAAAACAAATGCCACCTTGCTTTTGGCAAGCACGCATATGCTCGATTTGATGGGGATGAAAATTACTTAGAGGAAAGGAAGCTAAATTTCGTGTTTCCTTAGCTTCAAAATCTAAGTAGTATCCCCGGTAAACGCCATTATAGTCCGTTGTCGAAGGACGCTTGAAGTAAGCTTCTTTGATGACCGCAGCACTTCTTTTAGGATAGTCAACTTTGACAATCTGTAACGGAATTGGTTTCTTATGAATAACGGCTTTTTGTGTAGCACGGTAATACTGATTACTATCGTTAATTTCTTCTTCAAGGGTCATCCCACGATTACCGTAGTTTACTTTACTAGGCGATGCTTTAATTTTTTGTGTGGGCATGTTTTGTGGACGAAAAGTTTTTCCATTTGGGTAATGAATAACCATAAAAATCCCCCCTGATAACTCCATTATACCAAATGTTGGCAAATATAAAAGCGTCTTGTTTAATTTAAAAAAACGTCTAAAATATAAGGTAGGTATTAAAGTAAGAGAGGGGGGATAACCGTGAATATCTGGCTAAGTGGCTATCGAAGTTATGAATTAGGTGTTTTTAAAGATAATGATCCTAAAGTAACGGTGATTAAGCAGGCACTACGTAAAGAGTTAATCAACTTATTGGATCGGGGGTTAGAGTGGGTTTTGACAGGCTTACAGTTGGGAGTTGAACAATGGGGAATTGAAGTCTGTTTGGAACTCAAATCGGAATATCCCCAATTAAAAATTGGGGCTTTGGTAGCTTTTAGCAATTTTGGTCAGCAGTGGCAAGAAGTTAACCAAAGTAAGTTAGTTCAGCTTAAAAGTCAAGTCGATTTTTTTGGCGAGGTTAGTAAAAATCCTTACCGAAGTCCGCAACAGTTGCGTAACTATCAAAATTTCATGTTGTCCCATTGTCATGGAGCGCTCTTAGTTTATGATCCCGAATTTGAGGGCAAGAGTAAATATGATTATCAGGTTCTCAAAGAACGAGAAGATTTAAATTTAAGCTTAATCGATATGGATCAGTTACAAAATGAGGCTGAACTTTATCAAGAAAAAGTACAAAGAGAAAATGATTACTAAAAAATATTAAAAAAATACTAGTCAAAAACACTTAAATTTGCTATAATTTTATTGTTATGAGTTAAGTTCCTAAGTAGGAAATGAGGTGCATTCCGGTGGAAAATGTTAATCTTACACCTAAAGACATCATTAACAAAAATTTTAGAAATAAGGTTCGTGGTTACGATCCGGCTGATGTCGATGAATTTTTAGATATTATTATTCAAGACTATGAATACTATACTAAGGAATTTCAACGGCTCCAATCTGAAAATGAACGATTGGTGGCTAAGGTTGATGAATTAACCAAGCAATTAGAAGTTGGTGGGACTAATCAAATAAGTCGCTCTGCTTCTGCTTCGACAAACATGGATATCCTAAAACGTTTGTCCAACTTAGAGCGTCACGTTTTTGGTGGCACACAGCTTAACGACGAAAGTCAGAGTAATCGCTTTTAAAAGTAAATAATTTTGTAAATTTCGGGTAATCGCGGCATATTTTTATATGCTGAGGAAAGTCCAGGCTTGCACAGACTGCGATGTCTGTAGTGATCGTACTCACTGAAAAAATAAGGTGGGGCACCATTTTGGTGACGGCGGATAAAAGAGCTAAGGCTTAGCTAAGCTTGAGTAGTCCTGAAAAGTGCCACAGTGACGAAGCTGCTTTGGAAACAAAGCAGGTGGAACGCGGTAAACCCTGCGAGCAGGTAACCCAAACTTTGGTAGGGGCGCTTCAAGGCGGAAATGAACAAACCTTGGGGGCAAGTAGAAATACTTGGAGATAGATGATTACCACGTTGATTAGCCGACCTGGGCTAGTTGACGTACGGAACTTGGCTTATAGAGATTTACAAAGCAGGTAAAGGGTCGGGACTTGTCTCGACCTTTTTTAATGAACAAATGAAAATTTATGCTATTTTATTTATGGAAGGAAAATTTTATGACCAAAAAATTTAAATTAATTGCTACTGCTGCAGCTGGGATTGAAGCTATTGTTGGAAATGAATTACGCCACTTAGGTTATGAAAAGGTTCAAGTAGAAAATAGTCGGGTGCGCTTTGAAGGAGATGTAACTGACATCATAAAAACCAATCTTTGGTTACGGACTGCTGATCGCGTAAAGATTGTGTTGGCTGAATTCGAAGCACGAACTTTTGAAGAATTATTTCAAGGAACTAAAGCTGTAGCCTGGGATGAATTACTACCAATGGATGCAGCTTTCCCTGTTTCCGGTAAATCACAGAAATCAGCTCTACACAATGTTCCTTCTGTACAAGCTATTACTAAAAAAGCAATTGTTAACCAATTAAGTGAAGCATACCATCGCCGAACCCGTTTACCTGAAACGGGAGCACTTTATCCTATTGAAGTGGCGATCAATAAAGATAAGGTTATGTTAACCTTAGATACGACTGGATCTTCGCTTTTTAAACGGGGTTACCGGGTTGCCAAGGGGGGCGCGCCGATGAAAGAAAATATGGCTGCAGCTTTAATTTTGCTAGCCCATTGGTACCCTGAAAAGCCTTTTGTAGATCCTGTATGTGGTTCGGGAACCTTACCAATTGAAGCAGCTATGATTGGGTACAATATTGCCCCTGGTTTGATGCGTTCCTTTGCGTTTGAAAATTGGAGCTTTGTAACTCCTACTTTAGTTAAGCAAATTAAAAATGAGGCCAAGGCGCAAGCTAATTTTGACGTTGAATTAGATATTACAGGTTACGATATTGATGGCTCGATGATTGAAATTGCTAAGGAAAATGCTCGGGCGGCGAATTTAGAAGATAGTATCACATTTAAGCAGCAAGCAGTAAAAGACTTTAAGACGGATAAAATTAATGGAGTTGTAGTAGCCAACCCACCATATGGGGAAAGATTAAGTGATCAGGAATCTGTACGCCAACTTTATAAGCAGATGGGACAAGTTTTCTTACCGCATGAAAGCTGGAGTGAATATATTTTGACCTCTGATCTTGAGTTTGAAAAATATTACGGGAAAAAAGCTAGTAAGAAACGAAAATTATACAATGGCTCCTTACGAACAGACTATTTTCAATACTGGGGCAAGCGAATCCGTAATTAGCCTAGAAGGTGCTCTTTACACAAGAGAGTGCCTTTTTCTTTTGGGAAATTTAGAAAGTTTAGACTGAAAACTGATGAATGGTTGATAAAAATTTTCGCTTTAAAAATTAATTTTTATCTTAAATACAAAAAATGCTATACTAAAGCAGAAGAAAAATTTGAAGGTGAGAAATAATCATGGAATTAAAAATGCAGTTATGCCAAGAAATTTTGAGTGCTGAGAAAATAGTGATATTGCGACACGAACGTCCTGACTTTGATGCTTTAGGTGCTCAATTAGGTTTAGCGCAAATTATTCGTGAAAGGACACAAGCCAGAAATTTAAATTTAAAGGTGGGCGGTTTGCGTCCTGATGAGTTAGCAGACTTTGGTGAAATGGATACCTTGACCCCACAAGATTTTACGGATAGTTTGCTTATTGTGGTTGATACTGCCAATGTGGCGCGGATGGACCGTGGTAATCTAGCTGATAGTATGTCAGCCGACGAGATGTTTATCCAAGCTAATCGGATTATCAAACTTGACCACCATCCTAAGACGACGGATGCCGGGTATCCGGCTGAAACGGAAGAATTAATCGTGACTAGCGCTTCCAGTTCCTCGGAAATTATTGCAGATTTGTTCCAGGTACAAGGTGACCAAGTGAGTTCGGAAGTTATTACCTTACTTTACAAGGGAATTATGGGGGACACTGGACGTTTGGCTTATGCTTTTTCCCATACCACCATGGCTGTTTTAGCTCAAATGATGACAGGGTTTGAGGCTCAGATTTTGGTGAACATCAACCACCAATTATCAGTAGCTAGTTTAGAAGAAAGTCGGATGAAAGGGTATATTTACGAACATCTCCGAGTTGAAGGTGATACAGCTTGGATAATAATTAATCAAGCACAACTCAAAGCCAAGGGTTGGTCAGCGAGTGTGATTGCCAATTTTGTAAACCTTTTGGGGAGTGTTGAAGGTGTAGAAAAATGGGTTATGTGTGTTCAAAATGAGGATTTAGGTTGGCGATTACGTCTCCGTTCTCAAAGCACGGTGATTAACGTCTTAGCTCAAGAATATGCAGGTGGTGGGCATCCATATGCTTCAGGGGTTCGTTTTAAAGCAGGTGAAGAAGCGAAGCTAATGGAATTGATTACCAGGCTAAAGACGGTTAAATAGTTTTTGTTTTTATCGTGCGGGCTTTTGTCGCGATGGTTTATCATCACGGGAAAGCTCGCCTTTTTAGGTCAAAAATTTTTATTGATAATCTAATTGATGGAATTAATCGAGCTGACCAAGAGAAGTAGCTATCTGGGAAATATTAAATCATATGTTATTGTTGATTAAGTACAAATACTTTTAAGTTAAACGGAAGTATTTTTTACGTTGACAGTAGTTCTTTAGTTCAACTAAACTTAAAGTGAAGGGGGGATGATTACCCATGTTGGAAGTGAAAAACTTAAATAAATATTTTGGTAAACAACAAGTTTTAAAAGAGGTAACTTTTCAAGTTGCAAGCGGGAGTATCATGGGTTTGATTGGTAAAAATGGTTCTGGAAAGACTACGACGTTCCACTGTGCCTTAAACTTTTTGGATTACCAAGGTCAGATTCGTTTAAATGGAGAAAAAATTAGTAAAGAAAGCTATGAAAAAATTGGCTATTTACCTGAAGAACGGAGCTTGATGCCTAAATTAACTGTTTTTGATCAGGTTCGTTATTTAGCTAACCTTAAAGGAATTTCTACATCTCAGGTTCAAAAGCAACTCCCACTTTGGATGGAACGTCTTCAAGTAGTGGGTAAAATTGATGATAAAATCAAGAGCCTTTCTAAGGGGAATCAGCAAAAGATTCAACTAATTGCAACCTTATTGCATCAACCGGATTTTATTATTTTAGATGAACCATTTAGTGGTTTAGATCCGGTCAATACGGAAATTCTAAAACAAGTAATTTTATCGGAACAAGCACGTGGGGCAACGATTATTTTTTCTGATCACTCTATGAATAATGTCGAAGAACTTTGTGATGATGTAGTTATGATTAATCAGGGACAGGTGGTATTAGATGGACCGATTCAGTCAGTTAGAGAGAGCTTTGGACTTAGTCGTCTTTTTGTACGTGCCAGTCTAACTGCTGCAGAGTTAGCCAAATTACCCGGAGTGGCAGAGGTAAATTTAGAAAAAAGTGGGGCTTATCGTTTAGAATTAAGTGACCCGAGCCAGGGGCAAAACATTTTTCAAATTTTGGCTGCACAAGGTCCCATCCGTACCTTTGATCAGCAACCTCCGACACTTGATGAAATTTTTAAGTTGAAAGCTGGGGTGGAAATGTGAAAAAATTAATGATTGTGGCCCGAGAAACTTATGTACGTCAAGTTAAATCTTGGGCCTTTGTTTTGCTATTATTGAGTCCCTTTATCTTTTTTGGAATTTCCTTAGGAATTGGCTATTTTATCGGTCATCAAGAGGCTACAAATCAAAGAATTGCGGTGATTACTAATGATAGAGAGTTGAGGCAAAGTTTAAAGAAAGATAAACAATTAACTCTGGCTTATACAAAAGTTGCTAAGGCAGATCAAGCCCTTACTGCACAAAAAATTGCTGGCTACGTGGTAATCGATAATCAAGCGGATCAACGCTTAGTGGCAACTTATCAGGGTGTAAAGACACTAGATACAGAACTTAAGCAAAAGTTAACTACGGTGTTAAATCAAAGGCAGTTAGCGCTTAATTATGCTCGAGTTGGTTTAACTGTAGAAGAACAAAAACAGTTACAGCAAGTCCCTGTTTTTAATGAAAAAATAGACTCTGAGTATAATAATAAAGAAACAGTTAAATTATTATCAGTAATGATTTTAATTATTTTAATGTACTTTATCTTGCTAAATTATAGTGCAACCACTGCCCAAGAGATTGCGGCTGAAAAAGGGACCAAAATTATGGAAGTTATTTTTTCCAGTATTCCAGCCAAAACTTATTTTTATGGCAAAATTTTGGGACTTTTCGGGGTGATTTTTACTCAGGTTTCAATTTATTTACTGGGTGGCGGAATTTTGTATAGTTTTTTGCCAAAGCTTGGCGAAAAGTTTAACTGGTTAAAGACTAATCAAAGTCTAATTACTGATGTTATTCAAAATTTATTATCAGTTAGTCTCCTCTATGTAGTTTTAGGAGTGGTACTGTATACAATATTATCTGCTTTTTGTGGTGCCTTGGTTGTACGTGTTGAAGATTCGAATAAGGCTGTGCAACCATTGATGTATCTGATTATGGGAGGCTTTTTTGGAGTGATGGCGCTGGCTGCTTATCCAGAAAATATTATCGTACGAGTATTGTCCTATGTTCCTTTCTTATCTTCTTTTTTTATGCCATTACGTTTGATTGATGGCAGTGTAGGTGGAGGGCAGGTACTAATATCATTGAGTTTATTACTTATGACAATCTTCTTACTTGCTAATTACATTGCGAAAATTTATTTTGGTTTAATTTTACAAAATGACGACATTAGCTTGTGGCGAAGTTTCAAGAAGGCTTTAACCATCAAGTAAGGGAAGATGAGGCTGGGAAATAACTAGTTTTTTAGAAATACAAGAATAACAATATTAAAAACCTTAAGAAGTCAATGTTTTTAGAACGGAATTTTTAGGGTTTTTGTTTTAATACTTATCAAGTAAAAGTTACTTTAACTTAAATTAAAATAAAAAAAGCAATTAGGTGAAAAAGTCTAGGACGATATTTTGCAAAACTCCATGTAATACTTTAAAGACTGACAAAAGTTCTATGGATAAATTTTTTTAACTAAATTTACAAAAAATCATTATCTCGAGGGATACAATAAAGCTATATGAGATTCTATTGAAGGGCACATAAATCTCTATTTATCAGAAAAATTCAGTTCACGCCCTATAGCGTGGAGCGTCGAAGGAGTCAATACATTAGCTGAGGTCCGGATGTTGTATACAACAAAATAGATATTTTCGAAATCCGTAAGCAAAAGCTAAAGAAACACACGAAGAATGATAAGTACTACGAAAACCCTCAAACTAGGGTTTTAACGTCAAATTCTAGATTGAACAGGGCAATAGTTAACGTTGGGAAAAAATACAAAAACTTACAAATGCCGTCATATCACCAATAAAAGTGAATTACCCACAAAAAGTTTTGACTATCTACCTTAAAGATTGACTTGCACATTCAAAAAATAAATGAGATAATGAAGGCCGAATAATATGTGATTTATCTAAAATATAACAACGGGGGAAGCATATGATGAATGTGAAA
Source organism: Ligilactobacillus equi DSM 15833 = JCM 10991 (assembly GCF_001435735.1). Taxonomy (NCBI): domain Bacteria; kingdom Bacillati; phylum Bacillota; class Bacilli; order Lactobacillales; family Lactobacillaceae; genus Ligilactobacillus; species Ligilactobacillus equi. The sequence goes on along the minus strand of NZ_AZFH01000011.1, from coordinate 45,842 downwards.
AGCATACCGAAAAACATGAATCAACTCCTTCCAATTAATGATGAGGTTCAAGAACAATGGCAATCAATTGTAGAATTATTAGCAAGTTTGCTAGATGTGAAAGTTGCGCTAATTAACCGCCTATATAATGGTGAACTTGAAAATATGATTGTAAATGAAGCCGGTCTTGAGTATTACAATGTTAGTGGTCTTGGTGTGTTGAAAGATTGCCAAATCTATTGTGAACGAGTTATTTCAGAGGATGACTTTTTTGAAATTACGAATGCAGATAAAGATGACATTTGGAAACACTCTATCGGGGCTAAGAAGGGACTCATTACTTATCTTGGATGCCCGATTCATAATCCTGATGGGGAATTATATGGGACACTTTGTCTTCTAGATGATCGTGAAAAAGTCTTTAAGCCAGAAGTTAGAGAAATGATGCTAAAAATGGCTAAAATAATTGAGGACCACTTAATTTTAATTCAGTCAAGTAATACAGATTATATTACAGGTTTCTATAACCGTAAGACTTTGTCATCTTTGGTAGATGGTCCTAGTGGGGTAGGAACTTACACTACAGCGATGTTAATTGACATCGATATGTTTGAAATATATAATAATCATTTTGGTCGGCTCGGTGGTGATCGCATGCTAAAGCAAGTTACCGACATTATTCGAGATAGTATCGACAATAAAGCTGAGCCATTTCGTTATAGTGGTGACGAGTTTTTCATTTTATTCGAAGGAATTAGTTATGACCAGACGAAAAAGCTAGCCGAACTTATTCGGATGAGAATCGCAGAAGAAACACGAGTAACAGTTAGCATTGGAGTTGCAGAGGTTGATGCGAAGCAAACAGTCCATGAGTTATTTATTAAAACTGATAAAACTTTGTTTAATGCGAAAAATAATGCAGGCAACATTGTGATGGATAGTTAACTGAAATTAGGAATATTTTAAGAAAGTAAGAACCGCTAGAAATTTCGCTGTAAAAACGTTTATTTCTAGCGGTTCTTAGTGTACCATTTTAACTATCGGCAAAATTAAGGTTTTTCCATCTAAACCTAATTATTTTGTTTTTTCTTTATTTTTGAAGTTTTAGCGACAACTACTTCTATCGATGAATCATATAAATCATCAACAATATGTAGTGAAGAAGAAACATTGGTTGCCATAACACGTGCAATTTCTTTTGAAGTCGAAGCTATATTTTCATCCGCTATACTTTTAGTACAGTTATCTTTAATTAACACTAGATTTCCTCCTCGTAAACTGAGTTGACATTTTTCATTTTCAAAAACAATTTTAGCAATAATTTAAAAAATCTTAAGCAAAAAACAAGAAAGGTTAGTAATTTTAATATGATATAGCGTATAATAATGGACGGGGAAACCTTAGCCATATCGGAAGTTGCTCATCTGTCACATGTTAATGCCTTACTAAAATAAAAGTTTAGGTACACATTGTAAATTCGCTTATATATAGGGATATCTAACGGGGCTTTCGCCTAATAAAATGACAAAGGAAATGGGGTGATGGGACATGGTTAAAACAGATTTACGTGTTCTCAAAACGCAAATGGCACTTGAAAATGCTTTTTTAGAATTACTTTCTGAAAAAACATTAGAAAAAATTTCACTTAAGGAATTAGTTGATCATGCGGTTGTGGGTAAAGGAACCTTCTATTTACACTATAAAGATTTAAACACTTTTAGCGAAAAAATTGTGACTAAATCTTTGCAAGAGTATCGTGACAGTCTTCGCCTCAAGTTGACTAGTTACCAAAAAGGAAAAAGTCTTCTAGAACTTGTCCTACCTTTAGAACAAAAATATCAAATTTTATTGGCAATTCCTGGATACAAAAGTAAATTTACACTAACTTTACGACAAATTTTATTGGAGCATTTCGTAGAAGCTGATTTCCTTTTGGGGATTGATTTATTTGTAGAAAATATAGCAGGAATTTTAGCTTTACTTAGAAGTGGTAACCTTCCAAGTGATTTAGAACAAATTCAAGAAAGCCTAACTAACTATGACCATTTTCTACACAAATATTTATTTTAATGAAAATTAAAAAGTCTCACCAAATAAATTTCGTAATTTGGTGGGACTTTTTAAATGTTAACGTAAGTAGGTTAACATTTCACTTTGGGCCTTTATCGCATCATCAAAACCAACATGGTAGAGTTCACTTATTCTTTCGGGATTTCTTTCTAAGCGTCCCACTTTGACTTCTTCTTGAGGAGCAATGCAATAAACCTCTCCTAACTCTTCAAGACCATCTAAGATATTTAGAGAACGATTATAAACTTGAGGTCGTGTAATAGCTGCTTTCGCAAAGTCAGGGTATTCCTTGAATTCGTGCAGGTAAAGCTCCTTCATAACACGAGAAGTGGGCTTTTTGCGGTAAGAACGTTCTTGGGTGCGTACGACGACAATTTTATTGAAGCCTAGTTTTTGAGCTAAGTCATAGGGAATTGAATCAGAGAAGCCACCATCCATGCAGAGACCTTGAGAAGTTTGGTAGGGCTTGGCAATGAATGGTAAGGTAGCTGACGCACAGAGAGCATCTTCTAGTTCTTGACCTATAGGCTTTTCGAAATAAACCATTTTGCCATCATTAAGTCGAGTGGCAACAGGAATAAAATTAGTTTCTGAACGTAAATACGCCCGTTCATCGAAATTATGCCATTCAAAACCATGATCTGCAAAAAGAAACTCTAAATTAAAGAAATTTTCTTTTCTTAAGAGACGACTAAAAGAAATATAGTCCTTATCCTTGCTATAACGACGGTTGATTTCAAAGGTTCGACGGAATTGCTTGGAAACAAAATTAACGCCAGCCAAAGCTCCGGCTGAAACTCCGATAACACACTTAAATTGAATATCATTAGCAATGAACGCATCTAAAACACCGGCAGTGTAATTGCCACGCATGCCACCGCCTTCAAGTACTAGTGCAGCATTATAATACATAAAAATTCTCCTCTCTGCTGTATATTATACTCCGGCTTTTCTACTTAAGTAACAATAAGTTTAATTTTATGAATGATAAAAAAATGGAGGCCGGAGAAAATAGCTTGTATGTAAAGACAAATAGGACTAAAATATAAAAGGAAGAAAGTTTTGGTATTATTTTGAGGGGAGGCGGATTATGGCATTATCGATGTCTTATATGGTATCAAATATTTTTTGTTATTTGATAATTTTAATTTTAGTTGCTAATTATCGTTTTAATAATCGGCAAAGCTATGTTGATGACTTTACAGTGATGGCTATTTGGGTAGGCAATATTTACCTAGTAAGTAGTGTCGCCCGCCTATGTACACGTGGTCTATGGCCCTTGGGTAATATTGTAGAGTGGTCTTATTTTACAAATTCGCTGACCTTTATTGTGGGAATTTTAGCTTCTTATTATTGGAATCGTTATTTTACAACAGTCATGGGAAATACGAGTTTTGATAGTCTGTGGATTTTTATGAGCATGATGTCAATTGAGGCTTTTCTCTTATTTTTAAACTATCAAACACAATGGTTTTTTAGAATTGATAGTAATGGTTTTTTAATTAATGAAAACTTCTTTCTATTGCTAGTTATTGCACCGGCAGCTTACCTTTTTTATGGGATGTTCTTTATCATAAAGAACATCTACATATATCGGACCTACTTGTATCGAACAAATTTTAGAGGCTACCTTTATTATCCCATTCCTGTTTTGCTAGGGTTATTATTATCGATTTTTGATAATATTTATGCAGTCCTCGCACCTAGTGTAACAATTGGGGTGGTAGCAATTTCAATTGATGCTTTTAATAAGCTAATTTCAGAGGATACTTTGACAAAATTAAATAATCGTGCACACTTTGAACGCGAAATTGAAGATTTTTTTACTGATAGTACATTTTATGAATCTTATCTTTATATTGTTGATATTGATGACTTTAAAAATATTAATGATACCTATGGACATATTTCTGGGGATGCGGCTTTGATGACAGTAGCGAATGCCTTAAAATTATCAGTACCGCAAGAGGTTGAAAAATTAACCATTGCCCGCTATGCAGGGGATGAATTTGTGGTTGCGGCGGTTTTTAAAAATCAAAATGATGCTAAAGTTTTTAAGAACAAGATTAATCACAATATCGATCAATTAAGTCAAAAAGAAGATTTCCCTTTTGATTTAAATTTATCAATTGGCTTAGCTCATCGTGAGAAAGGTATGAAATACCGTACTCTGTTTGAAACTGCTGATACTGACTTATATCGGGTTAAGATTGCTAAAAAAGTAGGCCGACAAAAGCCTCGTGAATACGTACCAGGGTTCTAAAAAAGCATTTCCACCCGGAAATGCTTTTTGTATTATACAAACCACAATTTGAAATCATCAAGACGTTGCTTATCCATCCAAAGAGAGAAAGTATGTATACCTGATTTCTTAAGATCAAAGTTCTTGAGAGTCACGGTCATGTTAAGGTTTCCCTTCTTGGAAGCGTCACTTCTTAGCATGTCAACAGGTAATTCTTCCGTGTAAACAACTTCATTATCAATCCGTACTTCTAAAACATGACTAGTATTGGTATCCAAACCGGCTAAAGAAACCAAAGCATCCATAGTGTATTTTGTAGGGAAAGGGAGGCCTTCGATTGTAGCTGTAGCGTTAAAGTTGTAGTTATTAATTTCATCTGTTTGTTTTTCAACATCAGGTGCAACCCAAATATTTCCAAATAATTCCATCAAATAAAAATCCTTTCAAAATAAAAATCATTGGGAGTTTAAAAGAAATAGTTTTCTTTATTCATATTTTCCCCTAATAAATATCCTCTCTTATTATAACCATCTTGACGGGTAAATATAAATAGCTTTTCTAAAAAAAATATAAATATTTGATTGCATCCGATATTTTTTAAACGTTTAATGAGATTAAAATTAAGATAGGAAAAGAGGCTTTAGGATGAAGTTTGCAAGTCATGTGCATTATAGTTTTAATTTAGGTCGCGAAATACATTACAATGTTTATGGTCATACGGGCAAACCAGTTTTGGTTTTTCCGACCTCTGATGGAATGGCAAATGAATTTGCTGACAATAACATGATTGCGGCTTGTCGATTTTATTGATCGTGGTAAACTTCAATTTTATACAGTTAATTCTAATAACTATGAAGCTTTTCTTTAAAGCTCACCAAATTCCTGTGGTTGACGGTTATCGAGTCCAAACTGATGCAGAAATTCAAGCGGCCTTCGTCAAATTAGGTTTTCCTTTAATTGCCAAACCAGATAATGGAGTAGGAGCTAGTGATACTCACAAGATTGTTGATAAAGAGAGTTTAGATAACTTCATTGCTAATCGTCATCACGGTACTGCTTACTTTATGGAAAGTTTCATTTATGGTAACATTGTCACTTTTGATGGTTTAACCGATCAAGATGGAAAAGTCGTCTTCTATTCTTCGATGTCTTACAGCGAACCGGCTTTAGAAACGCTAGAAGGACACCATGAAATGTACTTCTACGAAGATCGTAAAGTGGCGCCTGACGTGAGAAAGTATGGTTTAAAGGCTGTGAAGGCGTTTGAAATTAAGGAAAGATTTTTCCATATTGAGTTTTTCCGCTTAGCGGATGGGACCCTATATGATTTGGAAGTTAACTGTCGGCCGGCAGGAGGTTCGTCCATTGATTTAATGAACTACGGTCATGAAATTAATTTGTTTGAAGCTTATGCGCAGATAGTAACACAAAATCATTTTACCCAAGAAATTAAAAATAATTACTACAGTACTTATTTCTCACGTTTCAATGGGCATGAGTATGCGCATAGTTTGGAAGATCCAGACTAAATATGGTCAGTATCTTAAAGAAATTCAGCACATCCCAGATGCTTTTTCCGATGTTATGGGAAATATCGGCTTAATTTTTAATACTGAAGCCCAAGAAACCATTGCCGAAATTAGCCGTTATGTGGATGAATTAAAATAGGAAAATGGCTGCGCTAGTATTGTCGCAGTTTTTTCTTACAAAAATTATTTAAAAGGTGTTGTCAGTTTGAAAGAAAATGTTATTAAGCAAGTGCCAGTTCAGGAAAGAATATATGGCCTTGATATAATAAGAATTTTGTCGAGGTATTTTGTTAAATGGAGGTATTTTGGAGGCCCAGGCGTTCACACAGTTAAATACTCAGCTAGTCGCCTGTTTGTATTTCTTAGGTGTTGTAGCGGTCAATCTATTTGCCTTGCTTTCGGGGTATTTAGGCATTAATAGTTGTTTTAAGCGCCGACGTATTATAGAACTATGGTTGCAAGTGCTCTTTTACTCTTGGTTATGTTTGTGGGGGATGATTATAAGTCAGCGTGATTTAGGCTTAATGGAAATAGTTAAGGCACTTTTTCCGACCGTCTTTCAGCAACACTGGTATTTTAATGCTTATTTAGGAGTTTGTTTTTTAGCACCCTTATTAAAACCAGGACTCAAACAATTATCCCAAAAGCTAGCTTTTTGAAAATTATTTTGGCTGGCCTCTTTTTATTTAGTGTCTTAGGTTCTATTCCAGGTAGTGATCGCTATGGGTTAGCGGGAGGCTACTCTATTTTATGGCTTTTGATGATGTATCTTGTAGGGGCATATCTTAAATTACATGGTTATCCCCACCTAAAAAACGTGGTATATCTAGGCATTTACTTTTTGGCTAGTCTAGCTAATTTATTGATTAGTGATAGTTTAAGTTGGGTGAAGGTCCGTTTCTTACACGGGGATGATAAATTGTTTTTAGGAGTGGTAATTGCTTATACTAATCCTTTATTGGTTTTAGAAGCAGTGTGCCTCTTTATTTGGCTACTTCGCTTTCCAATTAAAAGTTTATGGTTACAAAAAAGTTTATTAAGTCTTAGTCCTTTGTCCTTTGGCGCCTATCTTTTACAAACCAACCCTTTCGTCTACACCATCATCACGGGAGCTTATACACGGTTAAGTATTATGAAGCCATGGTGGCTGGTTTTAGCGGTTTTAGGATTGGCAATTTTGTGGCTATTAGCCGGTTGTTTACTAGATTATGTGCGGAACCTAATATTTAGGAAATTAAAGACGCAAGGGATGTTTAATCACAAAGTCATTAAAAGCATCCTGACAGAGCCAAGCCGCACTTGAAAAGACCCCTAAATTTCCAAAAATATCTGGATAATCTGACCCCATAAAAGCGGTAATCAAGCCCCTAAAAAAAAACCAGCTAAAAGGGTATTTTGACAATTAGAGCGAGTGCGATAGGTTTGGTCAATAAAGGGTTAAACCGTATTAACAACCCAATCACTGTAGGCAAAGCCATGGCCACCGAGATTTTTAAAATGGTGGTCATTGATAGGCCAAGGTGTGTATTCATCGAGACGGTTGGCTTCGGCATTGTCAATCCCGACTACAATGACTTGTGGTAAGTTGGGAGGCTGTTTGATGAGTGGAATAATTTTCCAAGAATACCCCGCAAAAGCTTCCTTACTATAGAAAACATTTTGTCCGTCGTGCATATATAGTACGGGATAGTTTTTGTCGGGATGTTCGTAGTAATTAGCTGGCAACAAGACCCGAACTCGACGTTTACTTTGATAATAAGGTACCTCGAGCCAATGTTGTTCTAAATATAAGTAGTTATCAGCCATGAATTTTCACCTCACGAAAGTGGTATTTCTTGTAGAATAACTAATTTCACATTCTAAAGCAAGCATGCTACAATGAAGTGAACATGAATGAGAGGAGTCAAAATGGTAAAGACAAAAGAAAATCGGTATATCCCAAAGAATAAACAAAATGGTCAAGTCAAAGGCCATAAGAAAATTTGGGTCGAAAACGTTAAATATTTGACCAAGGCAGAATATCAAGAATTAATCGCAGCAATGCGACAATATTCACGACCACATTTGGTCAAAAGAAATGTTTTGCTTACAGCGATTGCTTTAAATAATGGTTTACGTGCCTCTGACGTCGTAACATTACGGGTTGGGCATGTCTTGAATAAAACGCGGGTCAAAATTATTGAACAAAAAACTGGCAAAACTAAACAACTTTTCTGGAATAATTGCCAGACTGAAATTCAAGATTACTTACAAAGCTATGACTATCAAGATGAAAATGATTTTCTCTTTCCAGGCAATCAAAACGGGCATTATTCAGTCCATGGTTTTTATCAAATGGTGGTGCGAATTGCGCGGAAAACAGGTAATGAACAGTTGGCGGCTAAAATTGGTACCCACTCATTTCGCAAAACTTTTGGACGACAACTATATCAAAATGGGACGGATGTTGAGATTATTTCTCAATTATTTAACCATTCTTCCCAAAGAGTTACCCGTCACTATTTGGGGATCGAACAAGAAGATTTGGATAAAGTCGTGGAAAACTTTAATTTCAATCTCTAAAAAAGGTAACTGTACCTAATAACAGTTACCTTTTTTGATCTATTCATTTTCTTTACCTAGGGAATTACGGATGGCTTGGGCAAATTCTTTATTGCCGGAGAAAACCATATGATCACCTAGCATGATGCGGGTATTTCCATGAGGGGCAATCGCCTTATGGTTACGAAAAATTCGACTAATGGTGATTTTATCAACCAATGGTAAGTTTCGGATTTCCAAGCCATCAAAATTAGCATTTTGAATTGTAACTTCGTAAAGTCGAGCATCGCTACTGGTTAACATTTCCAACATAGATGGTGATTCAACCATAGCCCGCATAGAGGAAACTCCTAAATCAAAAGTTGTAAAGAATTCAACACCTGCTTCTTGAAGATGGCTTTCATGATCTTGGTCAATTTCAGGATTAACGTTATCAAAACGCATAATTACTCGTTTAATCCCATATTCTTTAGCACGAAGAGCCAAGTTATAGTTGACCTCAGGATTAGCTGAGTAACCAAGAACCAAGATGTCTGTATCCAAGACATCGTTTTTAATTAAGTAGTCCGCGTCTACGGAGTCAATAGCATGTACATTGGCTTCAGAATTAAAGGTTTTAAAACTTTTTTGCACGTCGGTATAAAGGTTAACTTCATAAAGTGAGTCATCTAGTTGCTGAGCAGTTGAAACCGTCAGTAAGTTAACTCCGATAAAGTGAACCTGAGTTTTCTTTGGATTTTCCTTAGATACTCGGAAAATTCGCCCAAAGAGTACAGGTCCAACCAAATAAGTTAAAATAGCGGCTACGGTAAAGGCACCAGCTTGTTGTTCGGTTACAACTTCTAAGCCTTTAGCGATAGTCAAGGCTGCTAAAATTAAGGCTAAAGTGGTTGAAGATAAAAAACTTGCTGCCAAGGAATTACCACTCGAAAAGCGCAACTTTAAACCTAGAAAGGCTGGTAATTTAGCCAAAACAAAAGCTAAAAGAATTAACGGAATCAAGATGACAGTTTTTTTGGAGGCTAACAAACCTGGCAAATTCAAGCCCACCCCTGTCATAATGAAGAAAAATGGAACGAAGAAACCATATCCAATGGCATCAAGTCGTCGTTCGGTATCTTCAGCAGGCTGTAGCAGTTTGAAAACAATTCCGGCGATGAAGGCACCGAGAATATTTTGGGCACCAACATGTTCAGCAACCCACACAAGTGCCAGTAAAATAAAAAAAGCTAATCGTACGTCGACTTGTGTGGTGGCCTTATTGATACGTTCAAAAAAATCGAAGAAAGTTCGGAAGTTTCGAAACATAAAGGCTGCGGTGATTACTAAAATAGCAATTAACCATAAACTCCCCCCTTTTCCCGCAATCAGTGAAGAATAAACCGTCAGGGCAATCATTGGTACAACTTGTCCTAAAATTGCGACTAGCAGAACGGTTTGGCCGAAAGGGCGGTTTAAGACTTCATTTTCTTTTAAAACCGAAACAACGATTGCCAAGGAAATTGTCATAAACATAATCGTGGCTAAAGCGATATTGTCAAAAAGTCTAAGATAGTAGAAGCTTAGTGAAACAAGGAAAGCTCCTAAAATCACAAGGCCATAGGTTATGAGGGCTACAAAAAGAGGTGTTATCACTTTCTCCTCATTGGCTTTTTGCTTAGCTTCAAGGGGGGAGAGATTCGTACTGTTTTTAGCGAATAAACTGAAGTCAATTTCCATCCCACTTAAAAACATGACCACCAGTAAACCAAAGGTTGAGAAGTTGCTTAATAAGTCGCTAGTATGGACAATATTAAGGGCACTTTGACCTAAGAGAATCCCAATGACAACTTCACCAACGGAAGCAGGGATGGCACTGATTTTAAAACGAGTTAAAATCATGGGGACTGCGAAAGCCGCGAGCGCAACAATCACAAAGGATAAAGAAACCATAATCATATTCCCTTCTATAAATAATATATAATTGTCCTTTATTATAACGCTAAGAGAAGGTAGATTTCATGAGAATATTTTAATGAAAAGCAAGATGGTAGAACTTATGAAAAGTAAAGGTTGTGCTATACTTATAGGTAAAGAAAGGGTGATTACAATTCAAGGAAGACGAACCCATCAGGCTGAGCCCACTACTCTTAAAGAGAAATTTCAACAGTCTGGTTTTAAAATTTTAAAATTCGTTCTCATTATTGGGCGCAATCTTGCATTGCTAGCAAGTCTCATGTTGGCTGTGTGGATTCTAATTTTTTCATACAAGAATTTTGGAGACTGGCAAGTCGTAATTTTTGGCCTAGTGATTGTGGCTTTAGCAGAAGCTGGAATTTTTGCGATTAAATATTTTAAAGAATAAAAACAAGTAGGTGAAAAAGTGAAACTTATATCTTGGAACATTGATTCCATTAACGCAGCTTTAACGAGTGACTCTGCGCGAGCGCAAATGAGTCGCCAAGTGTTAAAAACTATTCAAACTGAAGACCCTGACATCTTAGCCATTCAAGAAACTAAATTATCGGCCAAAGGTCCTACGAAAAAACATCTGACAATCTTAAGGGAATACTTTCCTGATTATGAAGTTGTGTGGCGTTCTTCAATTGAACCGGCACGTAAAGGGTATGCGGGTACGATGTATCTTTACCGTAAAAAATTAATGCCCGTAGTTACTTATCCGGAAATTGGGGCTCCCGATACTATGGATCAAGAGGGTCGAATTATTACCTTAGAATTTGAGAATTACTATGTAACCCAAGTTTATACTCCAAATGCTGGTAGTGAGCTAAAACGTCTAGCTTCAAGACAAGTTTGGGATGAAAAGTACCGCCAATACTTAGTTGATTTAGCAAGTCGTAAGCCAGTTTTAGCGAGTGGAGACTTCAACGTCGCGCACCAAGAAATTGATTTAGCTCACCCTGCTAGTAATCATCATTCTGCCGGTTTCACTGATGAAGAACGGTCGGGCTTTACCAATCTATTAGCGGCTGGTTTTAGCGATAGTTTCCGAGCTTTGCATCCTGATACTAAGAATGTTTACTCTTGGTGGGCTCAAAGAGCTAAAACTAGTAAAATTAATAATTCTGGTTGGCGGATTGATTATTGGCTAGTTAGTGACAACATTTTAGATAAAGTTACTGCTTCGGTTATGCTCGATTCTGGTGACCGTCAAGATCATACACCTATTAAACTTGAAATTAATCTGTAGTCACTAGCAAAAAAGGCTAGAAATTTTAAGAGTTATCAATAATAAAAACCTTAAGAAATAGGCGTCTTTGAAAACGGAATTTCTTAAGGTTTTTAAGTTATGAGGCTTTTGAGTTTAGGATAATAATTGAGCTAAAACAGCCTTCTTTTGCTGAGAGATTAAGTTAACTCGATTTTCAATCACATTGATATCCATGGTGATTTCCCTTCCCAAACCTGGTTGATTTTGCTTAGGTAAGAAGAACTCCTTGAATTCTTGGAGTCGAGTTTTAGTCGCTAAAATATTAGCAGTGACGGTCAGATAAGAAGTGAAAGACATGTCTCCTCCAACGGTAGCCTCTAGCCAAGTCCAATCATCACGAATCCAGTTCCAAGCGAGGTTTTGACCCTGACCATTAGCGAGAAGGCCAGAGTACCAAGCTCGTAAATCTTGTGGCTTAATTAAGCTAGCATCTTTAAAAGCGCCAACAAGCTTCTTCAAGAATTTTTGATCATCGCTACCACATAGAGCGGCGCGTAAGTCAACCTTTAGGGAAGGATCGCTAGTAGTTTGATAGGTCTCAAAGAAGTTATCTAAAAGTTTTTTCGTCCCAAAGTTTTGTACCTCATTACTCAAAATCAAGCCCCGAATGTCGGATGGTAAGGCTAAAAGATTATCCCGGCTGATAAAGATTTGGTGTAATTGATCAATGATTTCTTCATTGTGACCGTAAAGTGCAGCCTTGAGTACGATAGGGCGACTAAGTAAATCGTCGTTACTTTCACTAATTTGTTTGGTTAAACCAAGACGTTGAGCGTTTTTAGCTGATAAGCGTTTGTAGAAGGATTTGAGGGCAGTCTCTTCAGTACTTTGTGGTGTGACAAATTGTTTCAAATCATGGGCTACTTCATAAACCTTGGCTGTGACCATAGCTGAGTGGCTATCTGCTAAAATTTCGAGTAAGTCAATTATATCCGCGTAAGAAGCTACCATTCCTTTAGCTAAGAGTTGGTAGTCTTGAAGAATTTGTCTCTGGCTAATGGCATCTAAGTCAGCCAAATGAGACTTGAGATCTTTCCACAGGGTAGTGTCGTATTGTACGATAAAATGACTGTTAGCTCCTAAATTGAAGCGTAATGGTTGCCCTACGGCTTGCCGTAAGGTTTGGTAATCACCTAAATCAAGTTGGGCTTGATCCATTAGTTTTGGAGTTGCAAAATTAGCATGGAGTGGTAAAGGCCAAATATTTTTACTTTCTGGATGTTGCCCCACAAAAAATTGACTTTGTGCTAAGATAAGGCGCCCGTTCTGAACGCTCGCTTTTAAGACCGGGTAACCAGGCTCTTGTAGCCACGCGTGCATAATTTTTTTGATCTCCATGTTGGAAGCATCTTCTAGAGCTTGCCAGAGGTCGTCGCCAACCGAATTAGCATATTGATGTTGGGCAAAGTAATTTTTCAAGCCCGTCCGTAAAGCATCATCTCCGATTAAATCGCGTACCATTACTAAGAGGCGAGAACCTTTGGCATAAACAATCGCGCTATCAAAGATAGAATCAATTTCAGCTGGGTCCTCAACTTCAACATGGACAGCTTGGACTCCGGCAGTTGCATCTCGGTTAAGAGCAACAGAAACTTCGGATTGTTGGAACATTTCCCAGATATGCCAGTCTGGTTGGAGAGCATCTAAGGCCACGTATTCCATCATGTTGGCAAAGCTTTCGTTAAGCCATAAATCATCCCACCAATTCATGGTGACTAAATCCCCAAACCATTGATGTGCTAATTCGTGGGCAATCACAGATGCTACTACTTGTTTGGTTGAAAGCGGGGTGTTATCAGGGTCAAGAGTTAAGTAAGCTTCACGGTAAGTGACCAAGCCCCAATTTTCCATGGCTCCAGCTGAGAAGTCAGGTAAAGCCAATTGCCAACTATGAGGAAGCGGGTATGGAGTTTGGTAGTAGTCTTCAAAGAACTCGATAGAACGGGTGGCAATATCCAAGGCAAACTCTAATTCTTTAGCCTGGTGAGCCTTGGTAGCGAAGACACCGATTTTTACACCACTTTTAGTTTCAGCATATTTTGCCTGTAATTCTCCAAAAGCAAAGGCTACGAGATAGGTAGACATCTTAACTGTTGGTAAGAAGTAGTGCACTCCATCTTGACAGGCTTTTTCAGGCATATTAGCCAAAACTGTTTCACCAGGCATCTCATCAAATTTCAAGGCCAACTCAAAAGTAGCTTTAGCCGCTGGTTCATCTATACAAGGAAAGGCTTGACGAGCAAAGGTAGTTTCAAATTGAGTTCCGATAATTTGCCTATTTTTACCGTTAAGCTGGTAATAAGAAGGATAGATTCCCATCATTGTATCAGTTAATTGAGTTTGGTAGGTAATTTCAAGCTCAATTTCACCAGTCTGTGGTATCTGAAAGCTAAAAGTTTCATTTTCATCGTCAACCTTAAATTTCAAAGCTTGTCCTTGATAATTCACAGTTTTAATGGTGAGAAATTTTTGGTGTAAGTAAATCTTATCATTTTTAGCTATCCCTTTGATGGTGGTTTTACCTTGGATTAGTTTTGCTGAGCGATTAATATCAAGGTAGAGCTGGTAGTTAATTGGTGTAAAGTTTTCTAAAAGACGTTTTGGCACAGTCAAGGTTAGACCTTCTTTCATTTTTTCTAAGCAAATTATAACATTATTGTGCGTTTTGTGCAGTTAAATTAATACTGTTGTAAGGACGACTGTAAAATGAGTTGAATGGTAAATCTAAAAAGGCTAGCTCATCAATGGTCATGTGTTTTTGAAGAGCTAAGGAGAAGAGATAATCGAAGTAGGTAACATTTTGGTTGCCAGCTAATTGTGCTCCTAAAAGGCGACGAGTGGCTTGGTCATAAACTAAGCGCATCTTTACTTTAAAGTTACTTTTCATAAAATCTAATTCTTGTAAGCCGTCATAGTCACTAACTTGCGCTTGAAATCCAGCTGCTTTAGCAGTTTCCAAAGTTAAACCACACGCAGCTAGGTTAGTGTCATAAAGTTGTAAGGAATTTGCCCCCTGAGAACCTGGAGAGACGGGACTACCCCCAGCTAAACCATGACCAGCTAAAATACCTTCTCGTATAGCATGAGAAGCGAGAGCAATGTACACGGGTTTATCTAAGACGTTATGGTGGCTAGTTGCACAATCCCCAGCTGCAAAGACATCCTTGTGACTACTTTCTTGATGCTCGTTAACCAAAATAGCACCATTGGCTAGCATATCTAGTTTTCCCCGCACTAAATTAGTGTTTGGTCTAAAACCGATAGCATTAACTACTAAATCCACGGTATACTTTTTGCCATCTTGGGTAACAACTTCCTTAACCCAGCCGTTTTGACCGTTAAAGGCGGTAATTTCAGTTTGATAGTGGCGTTCAATTCCTGCTTGCTTCATTTTATTGTCGATAATTTGAGCAAATTCGGGATCGAAGTAATTACTTAAACAAGTAGCATTTTTGTCAAATAAGAGAACTTTTTTACCCCGTTTTTGTAAGGCTTCGGCTAGTTCAACACCAATATAACCCGCTCCGATTACAGCCACTGTCTTTTTACTTTCGTCCGCTAATTTTTCATCTAAATTTTGCACTTCATGGGCAAATTTAATATAAGATATACCTCGCAATTCTAAACCAGAAACTTGTGGTGCAATTGGTAACGATCCGGTTGCAAGGAGTAATTTATCATAATTTAAGTGACTATTTTCCCCAGTAGCTAAGTCCTTAGTTGTGACAATTTTTTGCTCTAAATTTAAGTCAATGACTTGTGTACGCAAGTGAATATCAACGCCTAATTTTTTGAAATCATCAGCGCTTGTATAGAAAAGACTATTAAAGTCACTAAGATATTTTTGTAGCCATAAAACCGTCCCACATCCGAGATAACTGATATTATCATTTTGGTCAATTATGGTAATTTCATGGCCAGGATAACGACTTAGTAGCGTGTTGGCAGCAGCAATTCCTGTATGATTGGCACCAACAATCAAGATTTTTGACATATTTAATTCCCCCATAATTTTATAAGATATACATGTTGATTCTAACACATATAGGACGTAGACACATGTCAAAATTATACAGCAAATTATCAAAATTGATATAAAAAAATCTCAAGTGTAAGAACTTGAGATTAATCATTTCTAGTAATGGCGTTCGGCAACGTCAGCCCAGTATTTATTCATGTAGGCCTCCTGTAATTTACGTAGGGTTGCTTCGTCTTTACCTCCGACAGATTTGCCATTAATTTCGGTCGTTCGGATTCCAAAACAGATAGAAGAAGAAACAATGACTTCGTCAGCATTCCACACATCATCTAAAGTATAAGCTTCTTCCCGAGTTGGAATACCATTTTCTTCCGCTAATTCCAAAAGATGCTTGAGGGTAATTCCAGGTAAGATTAAGTTATCACGTGGAGAAGACCAAAGTACCCCATCTTTGATAATTAAAAGATTACTGTGGGCGCATTCGGTAACCCGTTCGCCACGATGAAAGACCACTTCATCACAACCTGCTTCAGTTGCTCTTTGGTTGGCAATCACAGAAGGAATAAGGTTTAAAGTCTTGATATTACAGTGTAAGAATCGGGTATCTTCAAGGGTAATCAATTTGAAATTTGTCTTTTGGTCAACCAATTCAGCTGGAACAGAAAAAATCATTAAGTTAGCCTTGGCATTTTTAGGGAAAACGTGGTTTCTGACACCTGTTCCACGTGAAGTTTGCCAGTAAACCATCCCGTGGTCTTCTTCATTGGCATCAACGACAGCTTGGATTTCTTTTTTCAATTCTTGGCGACTTAAAGGAAAGTCAATCTCTAAAAGACGGCAAGAATTATAGAAACGATCTAGGTGTTCTTCAAACGCAAAAATATTATTATTATAGTAGGTAGTCGCATCATAGCAGCCATCCCCGAAGTAAGCTGCTCGATCCGTGATGGGCATTTGAATTTCTTCTAAGGGCCCTATTTTACCATTGTAGTAACCAACTTTTTTCATCGTAAAAAAACCTCCACTTTATCTAATTATCATTATTTTCTATTTTTAGTTTAATTTTGTCAATAATTTTTTGATGGATTACCGAATATAAAATAGCTTTGTGCTATAATTTTAGTTAAATATGCAATAGGGGTTGAAAACCACATGTTGATAAATATATTGTTAATAATTTGGCATCTAAACTTGTTAGCAGCTATTGTGACGGTTTTTCGGGAAAAAAGGGAAATCTCAGCTACCTGGGCTTGGTTGTTGGTGCTGGTGGTATTACCAGTTTTTGGTTTTATTTTGTATGCCTTTGCCGGACGTAAAATGTCGAGTGAAGAAATTTTTGAAATTAAAAAGCAAGAAAAACTAACTTTAGAAGCCGCAATCGCTCGTCAAAAAGATGAGTGGGATGCTCGTGAGCTGACCAATGATACGGATATTACAGCTAGTGGACGTGGTTTAGTGCATTTTTTCTTAGAGTCAAATGGTTCTGTCCTGACCAAAAATAATCACGTTACGATTTTTACAGATGGGGAAGAAAAATTTGCCACTTTATTCGAAGATATTCGGCAAGCGCAAGAAACTATCAATGTTGAATATTATTCATTTTACTCTGATAACTTAGGCCTGCAACTTTTAAAAGAATTGACAAACGCTCAAAAACGTGGGGTTAAAGTACGGATTTTATATGACTTGTTTGGTTCCCACGGAACGAATTATAAAACCTTCAAGGAATTTGAAAAAGTAGGCGGACAAGCGCAAGCCTTTGTTTCGACACCTAAGTCGCGTCGTTGGACGTCAGTACCACGTTTAAATTACCATGATCACCGTAAACTAGTGATTATTGATGGAAAACTTGGTTATATTGGAGGGTTTAACGTTGCTGATCAATATATTAGTAAGAATGAAAAATTTGGTTACTGGCGTGATACACACTTGCGTATTATTGGTGAATCCGTAGCTGCTATGCAATTAAGATTTGCCATGGACTGGAATACGTCTTGTCGGCGGACTCGTAAAGAAAAGTTACCTTTCACTGAAGAGTATTTTAAATTCGACAAAATTCCTTCTGAAGGTGATACTGCTATTCAAATTGTATCCTCAGGTCCTGATAATGAACATGTGTCCATTAAGCGGGGGTATCAAAAATTGATTTCTTCAGCCGAAGATTATCTCTATATTCAAAGTCCATACTTAATTCCAGATGCTGCGGTTCTTGAAGCTTTGGTTATTGCCGCTCAATCAGGCGTTGATGTGCGGATTATGATTCCTTGTATGCCAGACCACGCGTTTGTTTATCGAGCAACAGAATATTATGCTCACTATCTTTTAGAAAACGGTGTGCGAATTTATCGTTATGATAAAGGTTTCTTACATGCTAAAACTATGGTATCTGATGATCATATTTCTTCAGTCGGATCGGCTAACATGGATTATCGCAGTTTCTTCTTGAACTTCGAAGTTAATGCCTTTATGTATAATGACCACAAGGCCAAGCAATTAAAGAAAATTTTTGAAGCTGATATTGAAGAAGCGACGGAATTAGATTTAGCATACTTTCAATCACAGTCCCTATGGCGCAAGTTTAAACAAGATTTTTCTCGTCTTCTATCAGCTACACTTTAAGAACAGTTTAAAGCTGTTCTTTTTTTATTTCTTAGAAAACGCCACCATGATATACTAAATTTAGTAGTAAAGACAAGGTTTTGGAATAAGGGGGCGTTGCAAATGAAACGGTATGTTTTTAGTTTAGTTATTGCTATGACGGTATTATTATCTTGTGTTGTAAAAGTTAAGGCTTCGCAAAACTACTCTAACCAAGATTTCAATAGCATTCAAATTGAGGCCGACATGGCTAAAGTTACTGTCAAAACAGGAGATAAGTATCAAGTTAAGTATCGAGGAAAACAGAAATTCACACCACAAGTCAGCCAATTTAATAAACGTTTGATAATTAAACAAGAAGTGCGGGATAGTCGTCAGGACCAGAATAATCAGATTATAGTTATTGTCCCAACAAAGACTCCATTGACTAAGTTAGACGTGGAAGCAGACGTTGGAGATATTTTAGTGCAGGGATTATCACTTTCAAAGCACTCTGAATTGAGCACAGAAGCCGGGAATATTACCGTTAAAAAGTTGCGAGTTAAGCGGGGTCTTGAACTTCAAGCTGATACAGGGAATATTCGAAGCCTCCACACTACGTTTAGTGGTTACCATTTGGAGGCCGAGACGGGAACGGTCAGTCTAAATAATCAAGATAAGGGAGGGACCTACCGTAAAAAACAGCACAGTAACAATGTTTTAGAGGCTGAAACAGAAGCAGGTAACATCGAAATAACCAAGTAAGTAAAAAGTCCAGCTAGAATTTGACTAGCTGGACTTTCTTATTTTTCGGCTAATTCTAAGGCCTTTTTGATAATTGGCCAAGTCGGTGTAGATTTCCGAATTTTGGCTAAAAGGGCAGGGTTTTCTTTTTGGGCCAGTTGAACAAAACCAAACATTTGTTCTTGCATGAATTCTCGGGCATATTTTTCTAAAGTTGCCGGGTCATCCATGTTAGGAAATTCTTTTTCAATATCAACCATCTTAAATTCTCCTTCTTTTCTATTTTAACCATTATTGTAGCAAAGTTTTTAGTGTACGCCAATAAGCGTATTTGGTGTGTTAAGAAAATTATTTTAAGAAAAATACAGACAATCATTCTAAAATATGGTAGAATTTAGCATGTGATTAGATAAAAAACGAATTATAATCATCTATAACGATTTAATAAGTCGGCTTTTATCTGATGACAATTAAATATCCGGGAAAAATTCCCAAAATACAAAGTTTATATAATTTCCTGATTGGAGGAAAGTCTCTACTCGGAGCCGTAACTTCGAACTATAAGCGACTGGAGGCATACTTTGTGTAGTGTGCCTTTTTCTGTTAGGAATTGGAAAGGATTTTTTATTTATGGAAAACCTCAAAGATAGAATCAAACAAGATGGTCAGGTCTTACCGGGCAATGTTTTGAAGGTGAACTCTTTTTTAAATCACCAAATCGATTCTGATTTAATGTATGAAATTGGTCAAGAATTTGCCAAACGTTTTGACAACGAAAAGATTACCCGTATTTTAACGGTTGAATCTTCAGGAATTGCCCCGGCTTTAATGGTGGGATTAGCCTTGCATGTGCCTGTTGTCTTTGCACGCAAGCAAAAAAGTGCGATTTTAAATGGTGAGGTCTACAGTTCCAAGGTCTATTCATACACTAAACAGGTTGAAAATATTGTGGGTATTGATAAAAAGTTCTTACAAGCAGATGATCAAGTCCTAATCATCGATGATTTCATGGCTAATGGTGAAGCGGTTAAGGGGCTGGTTGAAATTGCCAACCAGGCTCAAGCCAAAGTTGTAGGTGTTGGGATTGTGATTGAAAAAGCCTTTCAAAATGGGGGCCAAGCACTTCGCCAAGCGGGCTTAAGAGTTGAATCGTTGGCTCAAATTGCCTCATTTACTGATAACCAAGTCCACTTTCTAGGAGAAGAATAAATAATGGAAAACAAGTTAAGTCATAAAAAAGCTGCTATTTTAGGAATTCAACATTTATTGGCTATGTATTCTGGAGCCGTTACCGTACCTTTATTGATTGGAACGGCCCTAAATTTTTCTGAAGATCAAATGACCTACCTGATTTCGATTGATATTTTCATGTGTGGATTGGCTACTTTCTTACAATTATTACGTAATCGTTACTTTGGAATTGGTTTACCGGTTATATTGGGTTGTGCCATCCAAGCTGTTGAACCTTTAAAGATGATTGGAAGAAATTTCTCAATTGCTACCATGTACGGTGCAATTATTGTAGCGGGAATTTTCACTATGTTAGTTGCTGGTCAATTCGCCCGTATTCGCAAACTTTTCCCACCAGTAGTAACAGGAACTTTAATCACTGTCATTGGTTTGACCTTGATTCCCATTGCGATTGTCGACATTGGGGGTGGGGCTGCTACCGCTAAAGACTTTGGAAACTTACCTAACCTAGGAATAGGTTTTCTTACAGTGGCAATTATCCTGGTTTGTCAAATTTGGGGTAAGGGGTTCATACGCTCAATCGCTGTTTTAATTGGTTTAGTACTAGGTTCAACCATTGCTTGGGCATTTGGAATGGTTTCCTTAAATCCGGTGATGAGTGCTGACTGGGTTCATATGCCACGTCCATTTTATTTTGGTTTGCCACAATTTGAATGGTCCTCATCTTTAACTATGATTATCATTTCCTTAGTTTCTATGGTGGAATCCACGGGGGTTTATTTTGCCTTAGGTTCCATTTTAAATAAGGAATTATCCACGGAGGATTTGAAGAAAGGGTATCGGGCTGAGGGATTAGCTGCAGTTTTTGGGGGAATTTTCAATACTTTTCCATATACAACCTTCTCACAAAATGTTGGGTTATTAGAGCTTTCAGGAATTAAGACCAAGACCCCAATTTACTGGTCAGCAGCCTTTATGATGATTTTAGGACTTTTCCCCAAGGCTGGGGCCTTAGCAACCATCATCCCCACTCCAGTCCTAGGGGGAGCCATGGTCTTTATGTTTTCCATGATTTCCGTCCAGGGTATCCGTATGTTAATAAAAATTGATTTTACCAATGAAAAAAATCTGATTATTATGGCGGTTTCTATGGGTCTAGGACTTGGGGTCTCAGTTTACTCCAATATCTTCCAATTCCTCCCTCAAGCCTTACAATTACTACTTGCAAACGGAATTGTAATTGCTTCTATTTCAGCCGTACTATTGAACTTAATCCTCAATGGATTACATCAAGAAAATTAAATTTATAGCACTGAAAATTGGGCCTTTTTTTAGGCCATTTTTAAGAAAAACCCACAAAAAAACCCACATTTACTTTTTGTAAGTTAGTTTGACATGAAAGTAGAAAACTTATCAGCAGTTTTATGTTGTCGTGATTCAGTAATATGAGTATAGATATCTAAAGTTGTTTGTGAATTCGCGTGGCCAAACCGGGCTTGAACTTCTTTGACATCAACGCCAGTCTCAAAAAGCAATGTAGCATGAGTGTGTCGAAAACCATGTGGAGTAATCTTTTTCATATTAAAATTTTTCAGCAAAACTGATAACCACTTAGCTGGAGCAGAGACTGCATAAAGTGAATTGGTCTCTGGGTTTGAAAAGACTAATTGGTCCAAAGTCATGGTAGGGTGGCCGATTGCAGCTAAAATTTTATTTTGATATAATCTCCATTTGGACAAGGTCTGCATCGTTTCTTTATCCAAATAGACAGTTCTTATCGAAGAAGATGTCTTAGGGGATGAAGAAACGATGTTTTTTGTGTTATGGCTCCCCGATAAATTGTTTTGTTTATTTGGATTGAGCTGTTATCAAAATAAATATCTTGCCAGTTAAGTGACAAAGCTTCGCTAACTCGCATTCCTGAAAAAGCTAATAACCTAAAGAGAGTATATTTTTGTTCCGCATGCGATTTTACTTGTAGTCGAGTTAAGAAATCATTTAATTCTTGCTTAGTGAAGAAGTTGTCTTTCTTATCTATTTTCTTAATAACTCCCTCAGAAACCCGTTTGGGGAAAACGACTTTATCAAATGGGTTGTTTGATATGAAATCCATTCTGTAAGCGTACTTCAAAGGTAATTTTAAACTAACCAAGTAGCTGTCGAATTGACGATATTTCGCACCAAGCTTATTTGCAATGTATTCAACGTAGCGGGTGTGATTTTAGCCAACTGTCGGTTACCGATGTCTGTTTACAAATATTTCTTGTAGCAATATTCACGATATTCGGCAGTACTTACATTCTTTCGGTATTCTTTAGCCACATTTGAAATAAAGCATCAAAGGTTTTGGAAATGCCGTCAGTCTTGTTAAGTAAACCTGCATCAAACCTAGATTTTAGTGAATTCAATGCTAATTGAGCTTATTTCTTAGTCTTAAAACCTCGTCGGGTGGTTTCGATTCTTTTGCCGGTAACTTTATCTGTTCCGAGATACACTTTAAATTTGTATCTCTCTCCATATTTTGTTGTGTATTTTTCAAATGTCGCCATGAGCATTCCTCTTTTCTATGAGATAAGTCTATTTTCGAGGAGAAATTATAATTGGCGGAATATTTATCTAAGCGTACTATCTTTATCGATTATAATGAAAGTCGTTTCGTTCCTGACTACAAGAAATATAAAGACTACTACCAAGGAAAATATGTCACTATTATCCAAGCACTCGCCAAACCTAATGGCAAGCCGGATAATCGAGTAATCCTCAATTTTGCTAAAAAGTTAGTGGACACCTTCAACGGTTTCCTCACAGGTAACCCGGTTAAAATTACTCTGGAGGAAGACGTGGCAAATAGGGGGTTATCCGAGTTTAACCGTCGAAAAAATGTTCCAGAAGCAGTCGCGGAAGTATCTAAACAAGCGGATATTTACGGGAAATCATACTTTTTTGTGTTTTCAGACGAAAAGGGGGAAATTTATCTAACATCAACCACTCCTGATGAAGCTTTTGTGATTTACGACGATACTGTTTTGCACCGCCACTTTATGGTGTAAGATACTGCAATCAAGGGAGTTTCGGTGTTGGTTACAATGTAGAACTTTTTTTCAACGGAAAAAACATGGAACCTAAACACTTCAAATTCCGGTGGTGGATTAGGTGAAGGTCAAACCAACGAGTTTAAAGCCATCCCAATTATTGAGGCACCAGAAAACTCTGAACGAGTTGGTGTAATTGAAAATGTATTAAGTATCGTTAACGAGTTAAACAAAGCTATTAGTGAGAAGTCTAATGATGTGGATTACTTTGGGGGTGCATATATGAAAGTCCTAGGCACGATCTTAGAACAAGAAGACTTAAACGCACTAAGAGACACTCGCATTATTAACCTTAAATCTTCAATGGACGAGGATGAACCTGTAGAAACCTTAGATGTTGACTTTTTATCAAAGCCAGACGCAGACACAACGCAAGAAAACCTCATTAACAGGCTGTTAGACGCGTTATATCAAACTAGTATGATTGTTAACCTTAATGATAAAGATTTCGGGAATGCCAGTGGAGTTGCCTTGGAAATGAAATTTAAACCAGTGCTTAACCTGGATACCAGCAAGGCGCGGAAGTTTACCAAGTCACTCCGAGAGCTTTACCGGGTTCTTTTTAAAACCATGCTTATTAAAGGGGTTGACCCGGAAGCGTGGGATGATATAGACGTAAGTTTCCATTACGATCTACCACATAACATCAAAGACGCACAAACCTTATCGGAGCTTGTATCGCGTAAGACATGGCTTAAAGCTTTATCTATCGTTAATGATGTTCAAGCAGAGTCTGAAGCGATTGACAAGGAGCAACAAGACCAATTAGCGACTAACATGCAAGTTATCGCTGACAATAGGGGGCTAACTGATGGTATCTAGAACGGGACAATGTAACCGACAAACAGTAAAGAACGAGTTCAATTTAAAAATGCCAACCTTGAACGCTACAACGAATTAATCTGCAGGAATTAAAAAATATGATTAACGATTTGAAAAAAACTACTGAACGTCTATCAAAATAGAAAATGACGTAGTAGAACAAGAAAAGCGTGTTATTAGACTGGAGAAACACATACAATGACTAACTTGAAGGTCCGGATCAAGAATCTGATTTTTGTCGTGCAATTAATTCTATCGATTTTAACGCCAATCCTAGGATACGCCACTAGTGCGCAAGAACTTGCAAGCTGGCAAACGTTAGGAACGGTCCTGATGGAAGCAATCGGTACCCCTTACGTTTTATCGCTAGTCACCGTAAGCTTATGAAACTCTCTTAACGACCCAACTCAAAAGGACTTGGCAACACCTTGAATTTATGACAAAACAAAGGGAGGAAAACGCTGATGACACGAGAATTTATTGTAGATTTGGCAAGTTACTAAGTAGATTTAACCGTTGTGAACTACAAGTCACTTGGAGCATTGTTAAAGTGACGGAGGGGACTGATTAATCCTGTGATTCCGCAGTTTAACCTTGAAGCGATTAAACGTACTTGGTACGTTCAAATATTCTTGATAGCAGGAATGTTTGAATGTATAATGGTTTCGTGTCCTAAATTGGGCACACTACTCCGGAGTAGTGATGCTGATAATTTGGCACGACAAATTATCGGTTTCACCGGTGATTAGGAGGTGGAATTGTGCACAGCACATTGAACGATGTGTTATGTGCCTACGCACCAGTAGTTCTTGTAGTTGCTAAAACTATTAAGACAGTGGTGGAATTCTACTTTTCTAAGAAAAAGTAGTTTTGTAGGCTCATAAATTAGATTCTTTAACAAGGCGAGTCGTGCCTCGCGTACATATTTGGACTTGATTTTTTTAACAATATATTGTAAGATACAGTTGTTAAAGAATTGAATTTTGAGCCTAAACTATTTCAGTGCATAGTCTATGTTCGTTTGGTCGTTGTCTTCACAACGACTTTTATATAATTACCCACTTCCTTATTTAGGAGGTGGTTTTTTTGGGTTAATTGCAGAATCCTGTGGTCAACCCTTAAATGACAATTTTTGGTTCTTTACGGGATGCTGTGGATTCCTTAGATTGATTAAAGTTAAACCTAGCGATTCGTAAAAAAACTAAAAAGCCTGATCCTGGTAGAATACCTGGAATCAAGCAACAGAAAAACTTTATTTTTTTATTTGACAGTTCTCAGTTCAGCTTGCCTTAGTTATATTACATAGTTTGATTTAAAATAAAGGCGTCATGTAAGGCATTGACGGCCTTGGCAAATTGACTACCAGTAACTAGTGCCCAAATCGTTGAGAAACCATCTGAAGTTTGGAGGATATCAATATCCTTTTGGGATAAAGCGGTAACTAAGGTTGCAACCACCCCTGGAGTATCCATCATCCCAGAACCGACGATTGAAACTTTGGCACAATCGTCAGTAAAGCTAAAGTCAACTTCATGAGCTGTAAACAAAGACTTCGCACGTTCACTAGCTTTACCAGTTAAATTAAAGACAACTGCCTCGCTATTAATGTTAATGAAGTCGACACTAATATCATGGTCGGCAAGTAGTGAGAGCACTTTATCACTATGTTCAGTTGGTACTCTAAATTGGGTCAAGCCGAGTTGGTGGGTAACACCAATTACGGGATGTTTGATACCGTTTTGGGAGATTACCGTACCCAATTTATCGACGTCATCCCAAGTTGAACGGATACGCATTGGGATGTGAGCTTGTTGGGCGACTTCCACAGCGCGGGGATGAATAACCTTAGCCCCTTCATGCGCCATGTTAGCTACTTCATCATAAGAAATTTCATTTAAGAAGCGGGCGTGCTTGATAACGCGCGGGTCGCCAGTCATCATCCCAGAAACATCAGTGAAGATGTCACAATATTTAGCCCGTAAGGCGGCCGCCAATAGGGCAGCTGAAGTATCAGAACCACCACGTCCAAGGGTCGTAATTCTTCCTTCTTGAGATAAGCCTTGAAAACCAGCAACGACGACGACATCGTTGTCTGCAAAGGCATCTAAGATAGACCTTGTATCAACATCTAGGACCTTGGCATTTTGATATTCATTATTAGTTTTAATCCCGGCATCAGGGCCAGTCATCCCAATGGCTTTGATATCATGTTGTTTTAAAAGTTCTGTGAAGACACCGGTTGAAAGAATTTCTCCGGTAGAAACCAGCATATCTAACTCACGTTCATCTAGAAGCGTGTCCTTGCCTCCAACTAAACTAAGTAGGGAGTCGGTAGCGTAAGGAGCTCCTTGGCGGCCAATTGCAGAAACAACCACGGCAACTTTAAAACCTTTAGACACAGCATCCTTTACGTGTCTTAAGGCATGTAGGCGGGCTTCATCGTCTTGAACGGAAGTCCCACCGAACTTTTTAACAATAATATCCATGCTCAACTCTCCTATCTAAATAATAATGCTTTTATTTAATAATTTTCTCACCAAATTCCATGTTTTGTCAATAACATTTTAATGTTAAACTTAATGAATTTTAGTTATTATCGGAAAAATTGATCAGGACGCTTATCTTAATTAAAAATAGTGAGGAATATTGTGTGCAACCAAATTTAATTTAAAAAATTGTATATTTAAAATGATGGGAGAATTGAGGGGGCTAAGATGCATAAAATTTATGTCTTAGATTGTAAATATCAAGCGTCGCCATTCTGAAATAATTATGATTGATGAAAAGTAGCAAACTATCCCATAAATAAAAGAAAATTAAGAAGCCAACTTGTGCTCTTGGTAAATTAGAAATACGTATTCAAGATAAGTTTTTGGACAATTTTGTAGGTTGTAGGAAATTGATGCCAGCTTATTTGATTTAAAATGACACGTCTAGTAAAAATCCTAATAATGAAAAATCCTAATAATGTTGCGCAAATAAAGAACGAAGAAATTCGTAAGCACCAATAAAAGGGACTATTTCAAGGCTTAAATATCTTTCTAAAAAATGTTAGTTTTTCGGAAAGATAGCGAAGAATTTTATTAAGGGCCCCTAGATTTTCACCATATAGTCCATATCTATTAATGTGCTAAATTCTTGCTTTTATCAGTAAGTCTTTTTTGATTTTTCTACATACTTTGTCACAGATACTTTGCTTGCTTTGTCACAGATACTTTGCTTGCATTTTAGTTTGAAATTATTGCTGACTTACTACTCAGTACTAAAATCATTTAGCTATTGAGACAATAAAAAACGCTAAGCTTTGAACTTAGCGTGTCACTTGATTGGCTTTTCTAAAATCTGTTAGTAAATCCTTAATAATGGCTTGCTGTCTACTTGTCAAGCCTTTTAATGAAACGATTTCCAAGCGTTCACTATTATTTTGCAAAAACTTGTCAATCTGATCTTGACTATAAAACCGTCGATTATGTCCCGTTCTTTGCGCCACTAAGATTCCTTTAGCATCCCATCTTTGTAAGGTTTTAACACTGACATCTAAAATTTGACTAACTTCTTTGGGTTTTAACATGATTCACCTTTGTCTACATTTTTGTACATATATTATACGGCCTAAGAGTTTTTATGTCCACTTTTTGTCTACGTTATAAGTTGTGCAAAATAAAAAATCCAGATGTCTCCACCTAGATTTAAACTGTAATTCTTTTCTTTAATAAATAGCCTAGACCTGCTACTAAACCACAAGCCAGAATGAAACCAATGACGATAAATTCGAAGTATTCTTGGACAAAATTTACTCCACCTAAGAAGTAACCTCCAGCCACAAATAAACTAATCCAAGTTACTCCACCTAAAATGTTAAAAAACATGAAGCTTGTCTTTGACATCTTACTGGTACCAGCGTTAAATGGGATTAAGGTTCGCACGACTGGAATAAAGCGCCCTAAGGTAACAGCTAGACCACCGTGTTTTTCAAAGAACGCATCTGCCCTTTTTAAATGCTCGTCTTTAACGAACTTACGAATAAAAGGCTTTTCTAGTAAACGCCGGCCATATTTGCGTCCAAGAGAAAAGTTAAGCGTGTCACCGGCAATTGCAGCCGACGCAAAGGCTAAAATTACCCATAATGGACTAACGTGGTGGCCGACAAGAAAGACACCTGCCAAAAAGATCATCATATCTCCAGGCAAAAATGGCATGAAGATAAACCCGGTTTCTGCAAAGATAAAAAGGAAAATTATCAAATAAGTCTTTAGACCGTAATTACTAAGTAAAAATGTAATCAATGCTGTTGTCATTGGCAAGCCCCCTTCACTTTTTTCTAACTTTAAGATAGCCCTAATTTCCAGAAAAAGCAAGCATTATCCCCCAGCTTACGTCTGACTTCCAAATATTTTTAACAATTTCCTGCACCACATCTGATAGAGGACTTGTATTTTTTCTTATCTACTATATATTTAGAGTTTAAATATATACTTTATATTTAGAGTTTAAATATATACTTTGAGTTCAAAAATGTCTTTTGAATTTATTACAAAACAGAAATAACAAATCAAAACTTGTCTATGCTATACTTATTACATTGCATTTTTTAGAGGAGTTGTTTTTTTGAAGAAGAAATTACTGTATGTCTGCATAACGATTTTGGCTCTTTTAGGTTTGGGTTATGGTTTACTCCAAAGTAAAACTTACCAACCTAGTCAAGTTGCACTAAAAGCAAGTCAAAAGGCTCAAGTCCTACCATCCCATCAAGGACTCCTGTTTAAAGCACAAGGTAAAAAGCACCAAACCACCATTGTCTTCTATCCCGGTGGTTTGGTAGCGCCCAAGAGTTATGCACCTTGGATTAAAAGGGTTAGTCAAGCTGGCTATGATGTCTATTTGGCCTACTTTCCCCTTAATTTAGCGGTGCTTTCTCCTAATAAGGCGCAAAAAATAAGCCACAATCAAAAACTTAAGCAATTTATTTTAGGAGGTCATTCTTTAGGTGGCGCCATGGCTAGTCGCTATGCTGCTAACCATTCACAACAAATTAAAGGAATTTTCTTTTTAGCCAGTTATCCCGATCAAAAAGGTTCCTTAAGAAAGCTCAATATCCCAGCTTTATCGATTACAGCCGGTCATGATAAAGTTCTCAACTGGAAAAAGTATCGCCATAACAAAATCTATCTTCCACGTCAGACAAGTTTCGTAACACTTGATGGCGGAAATCACTCAGGTTTTGGCTCTTACGGTCATCAAAAAGGCGATGGAAAAGCTACTATAAGCAGTAAACAACAAAATAAATTAGTTGCACAAACTATTATTTCGTGGTTACAAAAGCACTTTAACTAAGCTCTTGGCTCTGCTAAGGGCTTTTTTGCAAAAAAAAGAACCTTCCGAAGAAGATTCTTCATACTTATTTGAAATCCTTGAAATTGTGACGGTAGATTATAAAACCAATCGCAAAGGTAATAACATCAGCCAATGGTTGTGCCCAGATAACCCCGTGTAAGCCAAATGCTTTAGCTAAAACAATCATGGTAATCAGATAAACAATTCCTTGCCGTGAAATTGACATGGCTAAAGCACTACCAGCCATATTAGCTGATTGGAAAACCGTCGTATAAACTAAAATTGCTCCAATAAATGGTGTCGTTGCGACACAAGCTCTCAACATGTAAGAACCATTGGTGATGATATCAGGCCGGTTCATAAAGAGGCGAACGATAATGGGCGCAAAGATGATTAAAATCAAGGCCCCTACAATTGCATAAACAACTTCAACTTTCAAATCGTAGCGTAAGATTTCACGGAAACGCTTGGCATTCTTAGCGCCATAGTTGTATCCGATTAGTGGTTGTGCTCCAAAGGCAAAGCCTACTAAGACTAAAATTACGATACTGTAAATCTTTTGTGTAATCCCCATAGCGGCCACCTTATCTGTTCCGTAAACAACCAGGTAGTTATTTAGAAAAGCCATGGCAAAGGTTTGCATGAAGTTGGTAATCGAAGCAGGAATCCCAATGGCGATGATATCTTTGATGTGTTGCCATCCCAAAGAGATGTACTTGATATTAAAGGATAGGTACTTGCTATCCTTGTAAGTGAACCATACTAATAAACCGGTGTTTAAAGCGTAACCTAAGACATTGGCAAAGGCAACTCCACTGGCGCCCCAGTTGAAAATAAAAAGAAAAATGGGGTCTAGGATAATCATGGCGACTGTCCCAGCAATCGTGGCAATCATGGACTTTACAGCCAAACCTTCTGTTCGAATCATATTTCCTGGGACTAAGGAGACAGTGATAAAGACTGACCCCAGGACTAAGACCCGGTAAAAGCCTGCTGCATAGGAATACGTAGCGTTTGTCGCCCCCATCAAGTGTAAGATAGGACTTTCAAAGATTAATAAGAGCACGGTTAAAATTGCAGTGACAATAATAGCCCAATAAAATGAAAATGCTGATACGTGTTTACTTTCTTCATAGCGTTTTTGCCCAAAAAGACGCGAAATTAAGGCACTCCCACCTAAACCAAAAATATCGCCGACAGCAATCATAAAGGTGAAAAGTGGCGAGCCCACTGTGACACCGGCAACCAGGTCGGTATTCCCGGTTTTGGCAACGTAGAAGGTATCAGCTAAGTTATAGATCATGGAGACGACCATGGAGAAAACCACCGGCAAGGCCAATTGATAGTAGACCTTTTTAACCGGTGCCTTTTCAAAAAGTTCTTCCATAAGGTATGAAACATCCCTTCGTATTTAAAATCTAAATACTTATTGTACCATTATCTGTCAAATTTTTCTCATGAAAAAATTCCTGTGAAATTCAAAACTGGAATTACACAGGAATTTGAAGTCTTTTTTACATTATATTTTTATTGTGAAACCTATGGAGTAGAGCAATAAATTTCAATAACTATGTTTTGATTATTCCGTTATATAATTTTTCAATGTGAATATTTGAACAATTCCTTCCCGTACGTAATATAGAACAATTCCAAATGTTATAAAAACGCAGATGTACATTTTAATATTAGTTACTGAAGAAGGTATTATAGCCAGATACAAAGGTTTTTTATTTCCTTTAGACTTACGAGCAGAAACACGGGCTCCTTTGTGTCCATTAGCTAAATTAAACCCACAGTTTTCACAGAAAAGAGTCCCCGCTTCGACAACCTACCCACAATTTGGACAAGTCTTAGCTTGACTAGTAGTGTTATTTTCTGTCGGTGGTGTTGGTTGCACAACATCTGCTAAACTTTGGCCACAATTGGCACAAAACTTTTCGTCTGCATTGTTAGCGTGCCCACAGTTTGGACAGAAAATTTGCTTATTCATATTATCACCTCACGATAAAACTTTTCTCTACTTCTAAGCTTACTTCGTGTTTGTTAAGGCGGGTTAGAGCGCATCTTTAGAGAAATTTAAAATTGCAAAACGTTTTCTCGAAAATTTAAACAAAAAAAGTTCTAGAAATTAATCTAGAACTTAAAAATTATTTCCAATAAGCCCGGGTGTAATCAGCAAAGCCGGCAGTATGGTAATTAACCCCTGCTAAGTTTGATTTCACCATGTGGTCTTCTTTGACATAATAAAGTGGGATGATACCTGTTGAGTTTTGGAGTTGTTTTTCCGCATTCTGCAAGTTTTGCCAGTAAGTCTTTTGATTACCAGCATTTTGGGCATTCTTGATGTAAGTGTCGTAAGTACTGTCAGCATATTTACCTGGATTCATCGAGTTACCACTCGTTAAGATTCCTAAGTAGTTAATTGGGTCGGCATAATCAGCTAACCAGTACCACAATGATAAATCAAAATCGCCATCGGCCTTACGGTTAGACAAGGACTTTGATGGTAGATTAGATACATTTACCGTGACGTTACTTAGTTTACTTTCGATGGTCGATTGAAGGTATTCCGTGACTTTCTTTTGTTGACTAGTATCTTCAGCAATTACGTTTAAAGTGATGGAAGATTTTCCACTTTCATTTAAACCTTCTTGCCAAAGTTTCTTAGCTTGAGCGACATTGGCCTTAGTTGAGGCAGACACTTCAGAGCTAAAGTCTTTGCCGGTTGTTGGGTCGGTGGCAGTCTTAGGACTAACAAAGGCCCCAGCAGCCGTGGAACCATCAGCCAGTACCTTTTGTGTAAGTTCCTTACGATCTAAGACTAAGGAAATTGCCTTCCGTAATTTAGCATTACTTAACGGAGCATCTCCGCTTTGGTTAACTTGCAGGTAGTAAGTCCAAGCCCGTGGGATTTTTTTCATGTTCTTGTCATTTTGCAATCCTTGGGCGACAACGCCAGAGACCACTGTATCGTCAAGCTTACCGGTCTTAAATAAATTATAAGCAGTAGTATCGTCCTTGACGGTTTGGTAGTTAATTGTCTGTAACTTAACCTTATCTTTAGCGTAGTAATACTTATTTTTAACTAACTTGTACTTAGTGTTGGTTCCCGTCCAGTTAGTAATCTTAAAGGCCCCATTTGAGACGGTGGTCTTCGCACTGGTTCCATACTTTTGAGTGCCAACCTTTTGGACGAACTTGTGGTCTTGCGGTAAGAAAGTAGGCATGGTAACTAACTTATTGAAAGACTGAATCGGATGTTCTAATTCAATCATCAAAGTGTATTTTCCCTTAGCTTGAATCCCTAACTTTTCAACGGACATTTTCCCGGCTGCAATCGCATCCGCATTCTTGATACCGCTGAAGACATAAGTGTAAACTGGTTTATTCTTAGGATCAACAGACCGTCGCCAAGAATAAACAAAATCTTGTGCTGTAACCTTGTCCCCGTTGGACCAGCGCGCATCTTTTCTTAACTTAATTGTGTAAGTTTTGCCATTGTTGGTAGGTTTGACGATCTTAGTCGCAATGGCCGGAACAACTTTATTATTGCTATTGAGTTTGTACAAACCTTCGTCCAAATTGGTTAAGGTTGAAAACTCTGGCATCGTTGCTTGATTAGTATTGTCTAAAGTAGTTAATTCCGAGGATTGCATGAGATTTAAAGTTGTTTTTTGGCTGGCTTGGTCTTTATTACCACAAGCAGCTAAAACCAGCAAACTCAAGGCTAACGGAATTGAGAGCTTAGATATTTTACGCATAAAACTTTCCCCATGTTAATCTTCTTGAATAAAGTCGAATTCAAATTTGACCCCTGGTGCTAAGGTCTTGTGAACGGTACATTTTTTTAGAGTTTCAGCCAAGAAATCTTCTTTAGCTTGCCCTTCAATATCAGCTTTAAAAGTGATAGTGACCTTAATGTGGTCAACCGCTGAAGAGCCGTCTTCAAAGCGGGCAATATTGCCGACTGAACGCACATCAAATTTGTCTAAGGTGAGCTTTTGTCTTTTAGCTACAGATTCTGCTGTAATCGCTAAACAGCCGTTGACCGCCCCTAAAAGGTATTGGACCGGGTTAGGACCGGCATCTGTTCCTCGTAAATTGACAGGTTCATCAATTAAAAAGCGGTGCACGCCTGCTTGGGTTCCAACCTGATAACCGATGTTACGTAAACTTGAAGAAACAACATATTTTGACATAATCTTACCTCCCGAATAAATTATTACTAAGTATAACACAGATACTTATTTTTTGTTAGTAAAACCATCAAACTCACTTAATTTTTTTGTAAAGGAGTCTTCCATGTAGATATTCACAGATTAAGGCAAGTGCTACACAAATTTGGAGTATTAATGAGTGCGCTATAATTGCGAGAATCATTAAGATGAAGACGATGGCACTGATGATAATATTGCGTCTAGCATTTTTCACATCAACTTTAAAGGCTTTGGCCCGATTTTTATAGCTGTAAACCGTTGAGGCAACACACAAGATACAGACGACCAATTGAGTTAAAGTGTATAACATTAGATTCATCCCCCTTTTTCTCCATTATAGCAAAAGAAGCCTGTTGCGAAAATATAGCTGATAAACAAAAAGCCGACATTTCTGCCGACTTTTACTATCAAGGCCAATCTGCTGGTGGAGCATCCACTGGATATGCACTACCGTTAATTTCATGATACCATTGACCAT
Source organism: Ligilactobacillus equi DSM 15833 = JCM 10991 (assembly GCF_001435735.1). Lineage (NCBI taxonomy): Bacteria > Bacillati > Bacillota > Bacilli > Lactobacillales > Lactobacillaceae > Ligilactobacillus > Ligilactobacillus equi. Next base: position 11,836 of record NZ_AZFH01000011.1, on the reverse strand, counting down.
TCTCATCTTGTTGATACTCATTAGCTCTTTGCTCTTCACGGTGCCATTGCTCTAATATTGAATTAAGAGAGGCCGAACTATCGTCCTCGTAACTTTCCCCGTCATCTTCATCAACATATGTGTCACCATCATCCTCTACACTACTTGTATCCGTCGTAGTAGAAGCTTGACTAGCAGTAGATGGTTGGTCGTAGCCTGACTGAGCTGAAGAAGAAGCTTGGACTTCCATTTGGGATAAATCAGTTACATCAAGTTTAGAACTGCCGATTTTTTGATACATTTCTCCCTTATACTTCAGAGTCACTTCACTTTGGTCGATCAATTTATAAATTAAAGACACTGTCGTTGTTTCACTGGGTTGTAGCTTCTTTTCTAGATTTTTAACCTGCGTTTTTAAAGCATCATTTTCTGGAAAATCACTTTCAACACTTTGGAGTTTTTTCCCGTTTTGGGATGGTTCCACAATCGATTTAAGTACTGTTGATACTTGATCTTTTTTGGATGTATTCGTTACATCATAAGATAAAATCAAAAATTCCTTACCGTCAGCGGAACTAGCCAGTTGAGATTTGGTTTGCTTGAAAGTTTGATCATTGGTAATAATCTTACCGTGTTTATAACTCCACTTTTTATTCTTCTTTTCTGAAATCGATGAAACTTGAGCCGAGCTCGAGTTACTTGAATTTTGCTTTCTACTTTGACAAGCCGATAATGATAAAGCTGTTAAAGCAGACATACCTAATAAAATTACTTTTTTCATAATATCTATGTCCCCCTTACTTTTCATTATATCACACGCAATTCATCAAATTATTAAATGTGCAAAACTCCGGTGACGGCGGCGACCAGGATGACTAAGGCGTTTGTGACCGTCATGATTGGGACGGCACGCTTGGTGTAGGAAGGAACATCCAAATCTAAGAGCCCGGCCCCGATGTAAGTCGAGGAGTTGGTTGGAGTGACAGAAGTTGCTAAGGAAAGGTTGCAGATAAATGGTGCAATCATCGCAACCGCTGGAATCCCAAAACTTGCCCCAATGGTGATGAAAATTGGGTACAAAGCGTTAAAAATTTGGAAGGGAATATCGTACACAACAGCAACATAATAATGCTTAGGTAGTGCAATAAGAAGTGTGGTGTATATTGAATCAAGGCATCGGATAAAGCCTTGACCATCCCTGTATTATTAAAGATTGCTTGGTAAACATTGATTGCCAGTAACATAATCAAAATGTTGACATACATAGGACCAACTTCTGCAAAAATCTTGCTGTAGTCTTTAGGGTAATTGAGCATGGCGGTTACCACAGTCGCAAAGATAAAGACCAGGTAAGGAGCAATCTGGAAGATTCCCAAGGCAATCATCACAATCACGAAAATCACAAGGTTAATCCAAAGCATCTTTGGCCGTTCAAATTCGGCTTCTTCTTGCTTTTCTTGGGCTGTTTCTTCGTGATTAACTGCCCCAAAAGTCCCGTTAATTTTCTTATGGCGCATGGCAAAGTAAATTAATTGTAAGACGATGACAGGAATAAAACATAATCCCCACCACATTCCTTCTTTGGACAAGTGGGTGGCATTTAAGCCGGCAGAAGATGCTGTGTAAGCCATCCCAATGCCCCAAGGAATAAAGCACATGGCAGACATCGCGGTTTGGGCAATCATAAAGGCGTCGCCGCGATCAACATTGAACTTCTTGTATAGAGGTAACAAAATTGGGAAGGTAATCAGATAAGCGGGAGTAAAGTTCCCAGTCAAAATTGAAAAGCCCCCAATTAAAGTGGTCAAAATCATTAAAACCACGGCATTCATCTTAACTTTGGAAGTGATGAAATTAACGATGGTATTAAACATCCCCGTTTTGGTCAACATAGTAAAATACAAAAAGGCAAATAAGAGCATAAAACCAGTTGACTGCATCAGGGATGCGAACTGTGTAACGACATAAGTTGAGACTTTAAAGATATTGTCGCCTAAAATAAAGGCAAAGATAATTGGTACCGTTAGTAACACAAAATTAAACACTTTATCGGTCACAACGGTGATAACTACGATGATAATCAGTAGAATTGCCATTAGTAATGTCATGAGCATCTTCTCCTTTACTATTTGATGTGCTTTTTAATAAATTCTAAGACTCGAGCGAGATTTTCATCGGTATAATAGGCTACATCCCCGTGTTCAGCCCCTTCAATTAAATAAAACTCAATTTCTTTGTCCATTTGGAGCATTTTTTGGTAAAGTAGGATGCTTTGACGACAAGAGACAGTCGTATCAGCTGTACCATGCATTACAAGAGTTGGTGGCAATTGTGCATCGGCAGTGACGTAAGTATCAACGTTAACCTTGGCGGAAATTTCTGGATTTTCCAAAGTATTTAGATGACCAATTTCTTGCCCTTCAGGTGAATCAGGTTGTCCTGCATTTGGTGTAGTTGGAAAATCTTCAGGAATACAGATATTAATCACTGGATTAAAGGCGACGACGGCGTTTACCTGTGCTGAGTAATCACGGTATAAATCTGAATCTAAACGGCCATCGTCTTGCGTGAAAGCAGTAAGTAAAGCCGTGTTACCACCACTTGAATCACCTAAAATAAAAACATTATTGGTATCTATCTTAAATTCCTCAGCATGAGCTCGCAAATAACGCAAACCAGCTTTGGTATCTTGCACAGGGGCTGGAAATTCAGCAATACTTGATTCACGATATTGTAGAATTCCCGTAACAAACCCCGCTTGAGCTAAGCGTGACATGACGGTTATCCGTTTATAGTTATCTTGCTTAAACCAAGCTGAACCTTGTACCCAAAGAAGTAAAGGATACTTTTGTTGGTTGTCTTCCTTGGTTTCAGGTACTACCATTTGTAAGGTTCTTTCTACACCATCAATTGTTTCATAAACAACATCTGGTTTGTATAAGCCATACATTTCCTTACCAGTCGCTTTAAGTTTGTGCTCACCATCACTATTTAATAGTTTAGCTGCGAATTTTTCGAAATCTGTAATCATCTTAACCATCTAAATCAACTCCTATTCTATAGATATATTTTTATTTTACTTGTGATTAATTTAACTTATATATCAAGTTTAACTCGTGGTAACGCTTTCTACTAATTAAATAAATTATTTAAATTATTCAAACTCTCTATTGAAACGATAAAAAAAGACCCGACTAAGTCGGATCTGAAAATGTTGTTTTAGCCAAACTTGTATTTATTTTGCCGGAAGAGTAAGATTGCGGCTAAAACAATCGTTATGGCTGCAATAATTGCCGTAATCCAAAAAACAGCCAAAACACTTTCTGCAGTATTACTAATCACGAAACTTGATACCAAAGGACCAACGAAGTAAGTCACAGAAGCCATAAATGAGTAGTAGGAAGTTAGCTTTCCGTTACCGGTTGGGAAGTAGCTGGTTAAAATTGCTAAACCAACTTGCCAAATCCCTCCGGCAGCGAAGAAACCTAATAAAGCACTTCCGATCCGAGCGGTCGTCAATGATGGAGCTAAAATCATCATGAATAAAGCACAAGCGGCAATCGTACCGTAAATTAAGATTAAAAACAATTGCTTTATTTTAGTAACTAAAATGGCGGTTACAAATACAGAAATCATTGAAGCCATAGCGTAGAAGGAAACCAATGTTTTAGCTTGTTCAGGGCTAACCTTTAACACGTTAATCCCAAAGTTTGGTAAATATTGGGAAAATACATAGAAAGTAAAACAGATGGTAAAGCCCATAGCAATCAATAAGGATCCATCTAAAGCCATAGATGGTTGTGGTCCGTCAACTCCTCTTTGCCCTTCTTCTTCCTTAATTTCTGCTAATTGCTCTGTTTTATCTTGAGAAGCAAATTGTACTTTCCACATAAAGACCATATCTAAAGCCAAGAAAATAGCCAAACATATGGCGGTTACAGTCGCATTGGTTACCGTAGATACCCAAAATGGGAAAAGGAATTGTGCTAGGGACATGAAAGCCTTGACCAAGGAATTCATAGATGCTGCCCGCGTTGGGAAAGCATCTGTTAAGGCAGGATAACAAGATGTGTCCCCAAATGAATTGGTAAAACCAAAGAATAAAGCAGCGATAGCAGCCATGTACACATTGTGAGCAAAAGCTGCTCCTAATAAGAAGATAATGTCAGACATCATGGCGATAGTCATTGTTTTCTTTCGACCTAGTTTATCGGAAATTGTTCCAGCTGGAAAAATTGTGAACACCCGTCCTAAACCAACGGCTGCCAGGACTAAAGAAATTCCTTTAACGTCAGTATGCCATGCTTCTTGGAAATAAGTGCTATATTGGGAGATGAAGATTGTTGCCATCCCCACAATGGCGAAGTTAATATAAACCGATGTTGCAACACCAGCATAGTTTGTTTTTTTCATAAATAACACCTCTGTCTTTAAAAAAAGAGGCAGGCAACTTCTTTCAAACGCCTGCCTCAACACCGTTTTAGAACAGTTTATTTCTTGTGGTGGTCAATCGCATATTGACGGCGACCACCTGGCTTAGGAATCATGTCTTGCATCATAATACCTAACCCACCATCAACACGTAACTCTTCTCCATTAGTGTAATCTGAACGATCACTAGCTAGGTATAAAACAGCATTAGAAATATCTTCAAGCTTACCAATCCGTTTGCTTGCAACTAAACGGGAACGCCCTTTTTCAACTTCAGGGTCGGTATAGAAGTCATGAGACAATGGCGTTTCAACCAAACATGGAAGAACACAGTTACTCCGAATCCCAAATTGCCCCCATTCAGCAGCCATTTGTTTAGACATCATCAAGACCCCGGCCTTAGTTGTGGAGTAAGCACCAGAGTACGTTTCAGGGAAAATACCAGCCACAGTTGAAATGTGAACCATCGTTCCCTTCTTTTGCTTAATCATTTGTTTACCAAAAGCTTGGGAAGTAATGAAGTAGCCATTCAAATTAATATTAACAGCAGTCTTCCATTCGTCAACGGACAAGTCTTCTAATGGTGAGAAACGCAAGATAGCAGCCGTGTTAACCAAAACATCAACACGACCAAATGTTTCAACCACTTTAGCTACGGCAGTATTAATGTCATCTTCATTAGTTGAATTAGCTGTAATAGCTAAAGTTTTTACACCATACTTGTCAGCCAATTCTTTAGCACGAGCTTCAAGCTTATCAGTAATTAAGTCCATTAAAACTACATTTGCTCCTTGACTAGCAAAGTCTTCGGTAAACTTAGTTCCCATACCACCGACAGCACCAGTAACAACGACAACTTTATCTTTTAATCCTAACCATTCAGTCATACTTTTATCCTCCTCTTAATCCTTCAAAATTTCTGGCCAAGCTTCTTCTAGAACCTTAACGGTGTTGTCATAAGTGTATTTAGCCACCCAGTCGATACCTTTAGCCATATATTGGTCTGAAATCACTTCAACCCCAATTACCTTAGGATCAACTCCAGCATCCTTAATCATCTTCACAAAGGCTACGGTGTCAGCATCCCCTGTTCCGGGTGCCAAGCGATCATGCATTGATTCATCACGTAAGATAGATTGGGCGTACGGACGTTGGTAGGCGTCATCTAATTGGATTGAAATAACTAACTTAGCTTGTTCTTTAGTTAACAAATCATATGGTTGCCCAGCTCTAAACCAGTGCCAAGTATCAAGCAACATACGTACGTTGTCGCAGTTTGCAGTTTGCACAATGTCCCAAGTTTTCTTAAGGTTGTTCATTCCGCTGTATGGCATTGGTTCTAAGGCGATAATGTACTTACCTGCCCGAGCAGCTAATTCTTGCAATTTCTTAGCAGTGTACTCTACGGAGTAATCTTCCATTAAACCAGTGTTAATGTGTTCTACCCCAAACAAATCACACATGTGAAAACAAGCTTGTTCCTTATATTTTTGTTCGTAAGAGCGTGGTTCTTCACACCATTGAACGATATATTCAACTTCAGTGCACTTCACGTTGTACTTAGCCAAAATATCAAGAATATCTTGATCGCTTAAACCTTCGTTTAAAGCGTCAACGTAAGTTTCTGCTCGTAAACCGATGCCATCGTATCCAGCATTAGCAGCTGCTTTTACTCGATCTTCGAAACTACATTGGTCACCTAGTGTCCATGAACTAACAGTAATTGGATGTGATTTACTCATAAGAAATTCCTCCTTGGATATTTTGTGATTTTATTATCAATCTTTCTGACACGTATAATATAAATCGTTTTCAAGAAAAAATCTAATTGATTTATTCGTGTAATAGATTTAAAATTTCTATAGATTAACGTTTTTGTTGACAATGAAAGAAAGGAATTTTTTATGAATTTAGTCCAACTTCAATATCTTGCGGTGTTAGCACAAACCGAAAACTATACACAAGCTGCGGAAATTCTTAACATTACCCAACCAACTTTATCGTATGCTATAAAAACCTTGGAAACACAGATTGATGCCACTCTTTTCGAAAAAGTCGGGCGTAATGTAAAGTTAACTGAACGTGGCAAAATTTTTGTTAAAGAAAGCAATAAAGCCTTGGAAATTTTAAATCAGGCAGTTGAAAAAATCCATCATTTAGATCAGGAAAATAATAGCATTAGGATAACTTCTTTAAGAACTCTAGGTTCATCTTTTCTCCCTAAATTGTTACGAGAATTTTTAGATGAGGTTCATGACCAAGAAATAAACTTTGAATTTGCCCCCACCCCAGGTTTTTCTCAGGCTATGATAGAAGGCTTACGACAAGAAAAATATGATATTTGCTTCTGCTCTAAAGTTGATGATCAGGATGATATTATCTACTATCCAATTTTGGAACAAAAACTTTATTTAATCACTCCTAAAGATCATCCACTAGCTAATCGAAAGTCTATTAATTTGCAAGATACCTTTGCCTATCCTCATATTACTTACGCTAATAATACCGGTCTAGCTAACGAATTAAATCATCTTTATAACTTATGTGGTCAACATCCTGAATCCTCCTATTCTGTTTCTGAAGACGTGGAAGTTGCGGGATTAGTTGCCGCGGGTTTTGGGATTGGGATTGTACCTCAACTAGATAACCTTGACGATTTGGAATTGAAGAAAATTCCCATTGCTTACCCACAATGGCACCGTTTCTTGTACATGGCTATTTTACGTGAACATTACCAAAGTCCAGCAACTCAGTCCTTTATTGCTTACGTTAAGAAAAAATGCTTAATTTGTTAATCCATAGAATTTTTCTTTAGAAAGTCAAAAATAATCAATTAGATTTATCGATAAAAAGCGGTTACAATTTTCTTGTAAACATTTAGTGAAACAAATAACAAACCAATGAAAAATTAGGAGGTTTTGCTAATGAGTAAGTATACCGTTAAAGCTCATGGACATAACGGGGAGATTGATCTAACTGTTGATGTTCAAAATGAAAAAATTCAAGATGTCACCATCGACAAACACTCTGAAACGCCTGCTATTTTTAAACAAGTGTTCAATCAATTAAAGGAAGATATTCTTACCGAACAATCTTTTAAAGTTGATGCCATTTCTGGGGCCAGCGATATGACTAAGTCTATCTTAGATTCAGCTGACAAGACGTTAAAGGAAAATGGTATAGATTTTCCTGCTCCGGCTCCTAAGCCAAAAGAAGAAAAGACATTTACAACTGATGTTTTAGTTGTTGGTTCTGGTGGAGCTGGTTTGGTTGCTGCTAGTCGAGCTTTAAGCTTGGGTAAAAAAGTTATTCTGGTCGAAAAGAATGGTTACCTTGGCGGGGCTACCATTTTAAACGGTTCAAACGTAGTTGGTACTGGCTCGCAAGTATCTGCTAAAATCTTTGGTGATGCTTCCAAAGCAGATTCCGCAGAGCGTTTAGCTGCCGACATTGCACATGAATCAAAAAATACTAATTACCCAGAATTATCCCAATTATTAGCAGACAATATCGGCCAAGCTATCGACTTCATTTCTGATTTTGCCGATTTAAACTACCAAAAGGCGCAAACACAAACGCCAGAGCACTCAGTAGAACGTCAAATTGAATTACCTACTTCAAGTAGTTATGAATTTATCACTAAAGTAGCAAAAGCTTTCCAAGCCAAAGGTGGCACAATTTTAACAGATTGTCGGGTAGAAGGTTTACTTAAACACAGCGACGGCACTTTAGCTGGTCTATGGTGTGGTGGTAAGCACTCCGAAACTAAGATTTATGCAGATAAGATTATTTTAGCTGCCGGCGGTTATGGGGCTAAAGTTTATAATGAAGGTCGTGGCAATGGAATTAACTATTACGGTCCCTTAACTTCAACGGGTGATTCCTACACTTATGCTAAGGAGTTGAAGTTAAAAACTCACGACTTAGACTGGTACAAGGTTTACCCTCACGGTTTGGAAGTTGAACCTGGAATTGCCAAATTAACCACTTATGCTTCTAAATTAGCAACTGATATGGGTTCCATCTATGTCAACCAAGCCGGGAAGCGGATTGTTAACGAATCTGATGTTTACACTAAGTTACGTGATCAAGTTCTCAAACAAGATGGTCAAGTTGCTTACTTACTAATGGATCAAAGGACTTGGGATGAGTTCTACAAGCTCTTGGTCTTACACGACTTCTCTGAGACTGAAATTGCTGAATACTTGGCAAACGATGGCAAGAAGCGCCCTGTTTTAGTTGAAGGTAGCTTACAAGAAGTTGCCCAAAAAGCGGGTATCGATGTTGCTGGCTTAGAAAAAACTGTTGCTGATTATGAAGGTTACGTTGCCAATAATAAGGATGAAGAATTTGGACGTGCTCCAGAATTTTTACACAGTTTTGAAGGCGACACTTACTATTTGATTGAACAACGCGACCGTTTCGCAACCACCCTTGGTGGTTACATGGCCAACCAAGATATGCAACTCTTGGACGAAAGTGATCAACCAGTAGCTAACTTATACGCTGCTGGGGAAATTGTCGGCGGTGCTAACGGCCACGACTCCATGCCAAGTATGATGAACTCTTGGAGCTTTGCCTCTGGTTTTGTCGCTGGAACAAAAGCAAGCCAAGCCTAAATAATATGCTAACTAATTATTAAATTAAAATAATCAAATTTCTAGGAGGAATTTATCATGGAAAGAATTGACGGACACACATTACTTATTGGTTTGATGGCATACCCCATTCGCCACTCAATGTCACCTACAATGCATAACCACGCATTCGCTAAGTTAGGCCTAAACTATGCTTACTTAGCTTTTGAAATTGACAACGAAAAATTGGAAAAAGCTGTGGATGCTATTCGGACATTAGACATGCGCGGTTCTAACGTTTCCATGCCTAATAAGCAAAAGATTTTGCCTTATTTAGACAAATTATCTCCTGCTTCAGAAATGACTGGTGCAGTTAACACCATCGTCAACGACAACGGCGTCTTAACTGGTTACACAACTGACGGAACTGGTTTCATGAAATCACTTGAAGATGAAGGACTTAACATTATCGGCAAGAAGATGACTTTAGCAGGTGCTGGTGGTGCCGGTACTCCAATTGCCATTCAAGCTGCTTTAGATGGTGTGGCTGAAATTGCCATTTTCAACCGTGAAAATGACCCTCAATGGGAACAAGCTAAGAAGAATGTTGAGATTATCAATGAAAAGACGGATTGCAAGGCTACCCTTCATCGCTTAGAAGATCAAGAAGACTTTAAGCAAGCGATTGCTGATTGTGATATTTATTGTGATGCAACCGGGGTCGGTATGAAACCACTTGAAGACATGTCATTGGTTAATGATCCCTCATGGTTCCACAAGGATATGATTGTTTATGATACTGTTTATGCACCACGGGAAACTAAGCTAATGAAAGTGGCTAAAGAAGCGGGTGTTGAACATGTCTTCAATGGTTTAGGTATGATGCTTGAACAAGGTGCCGAAGCCTTCAAGTTATGGACTGGTGAAGATATGCCGGTTGATTACATTCGTGAATTACTCTTTAAAGATGGTGAATAATATGAAAACAGTTCAAGTTCGTAATATTACTCTTGGCCAAGGTATTCCTAAAATTGCCGTTCCTTTGGTGGATACAGACCGTGAAGCACTTGTCAAACAAGCCCGAACTGTCGCTGCTTTAAAGCCTGATGTTGTCGAATGGCGGATTGATTTCTATCAAGATGTAACTGACTACGATAAATTAGGTCAAACAGCTACGGCTATTCGTGAAGTTTTAGGTGATATTGCCCTTCTTATGACTTTCCGGACAAAAGGTGAAGGTGGAAACCTAACTTTAGCTGATGACCAATATTTCCAACTTTGCCAAGTAATTGCAAAAGGCAAGATGGCAGACCTCTTAGACGTCGAACTCGAACATGATCGCCAGGAAATTAAGCAAGTTTTAGACTTGGCGCACCGTAATGGTCTAAAAACCATTATGTCAAACCATGATTTCGACAAAACGCCTTCTGAAACAGATATCTTTAGCCGTCTTAAAGAAATGGCGGAACTTGGCTCTGATGTGGCGAAATTAGCAGCTATGCCAAACAACGTCACTGATGTACTAACTTTACTCACCGCTACTAATAGAGCACAAGAAGATCTTGATATCCCTGTTATTACTATGTCAATGGGTGACTTAGGTAAAGTAAGCCGGGTTGCCGGGCAAGTCTTTGGTTCCGCCCTCACCTTTGGCGCTGTAGGTAAGACTTCGGCACCAGGTCAAATCAGCCTCGAAGATTTACGTCACGACATGGCAGATTTAAAACTTAATTAGAAGAAAGCTGAAATTCCGAATTGAGAGTTTCAGCTTTTTTGCTAGCTACTCGGTTAATTAGTCCAAGTGAGCATTGGTAGAAGGTCGTTTAGGTCTTGGATATTATACTTGTTTACTCATTTTTGGTATGCGGTTAATAGCTTGACTTTTGAGTTTCGTCACCCCCAAAAATGTTCAGTTACTCGATTTTGAAACTAAGGTTTGGTAAGATATATTCCCTTCAAACCAAGTTTAGCGCTAATTGTTGCGACCTTTTTAACTAAAAATAAGACCACAACTCATTTTTGAAGTTATGGTCTTATTTTGTTACCTTTTTAGGTCAAATTTATTTTCGGTTCTTGTAAACTCCAATAGTTAAAAATGGAATAACTACAATCGCAATGGCTAAATAACCACAGTAACCATAACCGAATTTGATAATATTGGTCAAACCTGCTAACGCAATGGTCATGGATAAAATAATAATAAAGGCAGAAATTGTTATGCGACGACGAACAGGATTTTGAATTTTAGCCACGACCTTGGAATTTTCAAAACGACTCACAAAGACAAACGTTGTCGTAACCCCGGTCGAGATTAAACATAACACTAAAGTAATACCGTAGACAATCATCATCCAATCCATGTGCATAGATGCTAAAGAAGTCAAAGTCGGTAAAGTTAAGCCTGCTTCACTCTTGGAGTAAATACCTTGGTAACTCATCAACATGATAACAGCCATTCCTAAAGCAACGGTGTTCATTACGAAAGAAACCCACATAGATTTCTTTTCACCGTAATTCTTTTGTCCCTGAAAAACTTTTCCACAAGCGATAATGGTTGGTAAAGTTACACATTGGAACCCAGCGTAGGTAAAGGCGTTTAAAATAGCTTTAGGTAAATTAGAGAAACCGTTTTGTTGGAAATTTTGTGAAACCACTACGCTAATATTATCAGCTTTAATGAAAAAGGAGCGTAAATCCCCCTACTTTAGTGGGGAGATTTACGCTCCACTCGATAGCTCGTAAGAGCTATTTTGTTTTTTCTAAATATTCTTTAGCCAATTTAGATAATATCTTTGAAACGGATGAATGTTCCTTGACTGCTTGTATTTTCAAGCTATCATTAAGTTCAA
>NZ_AZFH01000082.1:0-269 GCF_001435735.1 Ligilactobacillus equi DSM 15833 = JCM 10991 | reverse complement strand
TGAAGTGCAACAAAAAAGTTAGACAAAAACATAATATATTTTAAGTAGCTAAAGCATGAGTTCGGAAATCAACTGGACTCATGTTTTTTGTTTTGTTCGAAATTCGGTCGTTATTATACCAATTGATATACTTTCTGAAGAGACATGTGAACTCAGCTATGTCCTTACAGCTCCTGATTTTAGGTAGCGATTCGATTTTGAGAAGGTGGAAAAAACTCTCCATAGGGGCATTATCTAAACAATTTCCCTTGCGGGACATACTTTGGATT
>NZ_AZFH01000081.1:0-3257 GCF_001435735.1 Ligilactobacillus equi DSM 15833 = JCM 10991 | reverse complement strand
TTTAACATTTTATTTCACCACCTTTCTATACATTTATCGTAACATATGTTGTTTGCCAAACAATATATTGAATCCCAAATGCAAAAATCATTAAAAAACTAACTAAGTTCGGTTAGCTTATCAACAATTCATCCCATGTTTAAAAACATGGGTTTTCTTGTCTGCTAACCTTTATAAAAGGGGATTACAAGGGTTTCATCTCTAACAAAATACCCGCTTCCTCGTCCTTATCTACATATCGTTTCTGCACAAACAAAGACTGAATATGTCTGTCATTTAACCCCGTTTCTTTAAAGATAGGCGTCTCGAAAAATGCGTCTAGAATTGCCTTAGTGTAGTTATCAATATCTGCCGTATTTGAGTCTACGGGAAAAGGGCGGTCAAATTCTGTTGTTTTTCTGCTATTTCTCCTAGGTAAGATAAACATAATTCTGACCTTAATACCTAGATAATCATCCCTAATTTGTCCTAAAATAGGCATCTTTTGTCCATATCTAGAGATAACGTACCCGTCTTGATCTAAGATAGGCCGGCCGTCTTGGTCTAAACCTACATTCTTGGTCTTTACGACTTTTTTACCTCTCTCTTTGTCTATCTTGTACTCAACATCTTCTATCCGTCTAAACCCTTTAATTTCATGCGTATTTCGGTACTGATTTCCATTCCTATCCTTACCCAGTAATTCTTCAACAAGAGCATAATCGGTTTGGCCCAAATAATCTTCAACCCATTTCATAGCTTCATCAAGCCATTTGCGATACTTACTGTCATAATAAGCGTTGTTAATCATGCTGTTGACCCTAGGCCTTTTAGCCCCCTGAGGCTCAAGTGGCACTCTAATTTTCACGGTTCTTCATCCCTTTCTGACAAATATTGCGTTTAATCCCAGTCATCCCAATCGGAGTTAAACTCGTCTTTCTTCTGAGCATATAGTTCCCGTTTCTCTCTATCCCTCTTAGCCTTGTTTATAGACTGCTTAGATAGTTTTTTCTTTCTATCAGGTAACTCACCTCGTCTGATTGCTTCTAAACGGCCGTTAACAAATTTAACCATCCCTCTAAGCCCCTTAACAGTCAATACGCTCTCTAGTTCCTTTATTTTGTCCTCTGGCGCTTCTAAATCAGAAATCCGTCTACTTAGTCTCTTGTACACAGAAACGCTCATATCGGCAGATTTAGCTAATTCTGCGATTGTTCCTACACTAGCCTTGTATGCTAGTTGTTCATCCTGACTCTTATCTGTCTCTGAAGCTTTAGCTTGATAAAAAAACGGCAATAGCATCTCTAATTTTCCTAAGATACTTGCATCAATATCTATGACTGGGGATGCTTCGTTCTTAAAAACTAAGCCTTGCTCCCCACCTTTTTTGAATTTTTTTATCCATGTTGATACTTGATAGGATGAAATACCATATTCTTCTTTGACCTCGTTTCTGGTCTTACGCTTATCTAGAACATCCCTAACGATTTTCAAACGATCATGATACTCAACTCTAACAGGTATTTTTAATTTTTTTTTTGACATTCTTGGTCTCCTGACTATATTTTTCTTAACTTCACGTTTAACCCGTATATTTTGTTGTCTCGCGGATTTTAAATCTAATCTTTGATAATTGCCCCAAAATAATCTCAAAGCGTTAAAACGCAAAATACAAGCTTAGAACGATATACTTATTTTTCTTTCACTAACTCATCAACGTCGAAGCCGTATTTTTTAATATCTGCGATTTCCCTTTCGGATAAGGGTTCTCCTTTTTTTAGCTTATTAGTTACGCTAAACCTAGCAAGCTTCTCTTTTAATTCTTTCTCTTTACGGACTAATGCTTCTGATTCTTCTTTACTCATTTGAGGAACTACATATCCCTCTTTTGCCCAATTTGGTAAGGTTTCTTTCTGGATTAACCTTCGCTTAGTTGTTTTTCTTTGGCTCTGGTTCCTAACCTGATTATTCCCTGTAATCATCTGTTCATAATTTTGCAAGGCGGTAATCAAATAATTATTGAGATTCTTTGGATTCCCACTCATATGTTTTTTGACATACATGAGATGCGTTGTTAATTCTAAGGCATCGTATTTTTCTATGAATGCCTTATAACGATTCAAAACGGGTACTAACTCAAATAACGCATCCTCATTTTGTGTCATTTCAAACGGTAAAATTTGGCTTCCGAACAGGATAGCAAACTCTTGTCGAGACGTGATTTCCTTTGGATCATCACCTGAGTTCTGCAAATCATTAATTTCCAAGTTTGCTTTATCTCGAATGTGAAAAACAATCTTACCTATCCTACGTCCTATCCGTTCTTTTGTGTACGTAATATCTAAGTTGGTACTCCTGTTGATATCATCTACTGCAGTTGCTAAAACTCTACGCTCAAAATCACTGAACTTAGCGTACATCCCCAAGGTATTTGTTAGCCTCTTGAGATCGTCCAAATAGATTTCTGGATTAAGTATTTCTTTGAGCTGTCCCCTCGTTCTTGAGCCTTTATTTTTATAGTTCTCGTATTTGTTGTACGATTTCATGAGGAACTTATAAATCGAAATATTACTTGTATTTGAGAGATTCCCGATATCCTGAACATTCAAGCGAGTGTAATCCCGCTTTAAATCAGTCAATAACGGTAAAATTTTATCTGTAAATTCTAACTTGATAAAGTCTCCATTTTCCTCAACTTCAATATAGCTGATTGGAGCAATAGTAATACTTTTTTTACGTCCTGTTGGTGTATAAGTTTCAAAAGAGAATACACTTTCTTTGACAAGTTTTCTCATTACCTCTTCAAGTTGATAATTCTTAATTTCTCCCGTTTTAGGTAAAAAACTTTCTACCAGAGAGCGCCTTATTTCTACTATCCGATTTTCATTCGCATCTCCAGTCGGATTTATCGCTCCCACAGCTATTTCAAATAACTTTTGAGGAAGCGTTTCCATTTGGGCGACTGCAGAAATTAACTGATTATCTTGGTACGATTTAGTCCGATTAAGCTTCTCTAATTTATTAATATTTTTATCCATTTTTGGAACAACCTCCTTAAAGCCGACAAAAAACAATCGTTGTCGGCACTTTTGCAAAATCTGTCGGCACTTTCAGTTTTCGTTTATATATCAACATTATAGCTGATTTTTTCTATAAAAAATAGGTATTACTTAAAATTTTCAAACTCATTTAAAGCCGACAAATTTATAGTGCTGTCCACTTTTTCGCAAAATCTGTCGGCACTTTCGCAAAATCTGTCGGCACTTTCGCAAAATCTG